>CAZTER010000063.1:0-7666 GCA_964612045.1 uncultured Bdellovibrionales bacterium | reverse complement strand
TTGCAGATAAAAATTTAGGGGCATTAGAGATATTTATAGGGAACAAATCTATTGGCAGAGACTCTGTAATAAAGCTATCTATTGCTGATACAATAGATGGTATTTCAGATAAGGATGGTCTTTCTACTAGCCAGTTGTAGATATCTGGATGTCTTACAAGCTCTCCTAAGCTAGCCCTCGAGCGACTTAAAAGCCAAGTTCCTACGATAGATATTAACTTAAGTGGAGATGAGAGACTTAAAGAGGTACCATCTATATCTCTAGTAGGAATTTCATGAAGAGATAACTCTTTTTCTATCTCTGATTTTGATTCCGTTAGTGGACAACAAATTACATGATCATTCGGATCGATTTTCCCAGCTTGAGATAGGTTTAATGTTAACTGTCCTGACTTTTGTGTTTCTCCACTTTCTTCGCTCGATTTTAAATAATTATAGAATCGAGTCGCGGCATCTGAGGAGTTCGCGCAATATACAATGTTGTTGTCGCTGAGATTAATCTTCTTGTTGATCCAATATGAAGGAATCACAGATCCATAATCATCAAAACCATCTTTGTTCTCTTCAGATCCAGAGATTAGAGAGAATATCTCCGCTGAAGATGAAGAGATCGCTTGTTTAGAAATCAGATTTAAATCAAGAGTTCCTATCAATACCAAGCTCTCACTATATTGCTTGAAGGTTTGAGAAGATCCTTTTAATGCTTCAAAACGAGCTAGATTCTTATCCGTTATTCCCCTCTTTGAGAGCTCCTCTTGATAGCATTTATATACATCTGCAATGTTTCTCCAGAGATCTTCTCCAGGATAGTGAGAGGTATTTAAATAACTAGCGATGTCCTCTGGTTGTAGTCCATATCCAGCGATCTCTTGAATCAGAGAGCTAATCTCATTAGCAATACTTAGTTGAACGTTAAATGAGCACTCCTTACTGAAAGAGTTGTAGAGCTTGCTGGTGGCATCCTCAGCTAATGAGAGTACCTTTAGCCAAATTAGCTGCTCTTCGATTGTTCCTATTAATTTTGATCGATTGTAATTAAGTAGAACCTCAGGAGTTTCTCCAGGAGTAATAATTGTTGGTGGGATTAAAGCACAACGTTGTGCTTTGAATGCTAAGTTTGCCAATAACCTTCTTCCTGCTCGTTTGCTAGGAACTATACAGGTTACTTGCTTCAGGTTGATAAAGGCAGCGCTCTTTTCACTATGTAGACGATCCTCTGGAGCATTCAGATTTTCAATTAACCACTCTGCAGCTGCGCAGATCAATGGTTTTGTGATGCCCATGAAAACTCGAGTGCTTCTCCCCTGTTCTTGATCTGTTTCTTGGCTTCTGATCATTTGTGACTATTACTAGTAATTCTTCTCATTAAATCTTACTCTTGGAGTAATTTATACTAGTACCGGTGTTTTTCCTGTTTTTCATACGGAAAAAACTTCTTACTCGAATGACTAGCATGTTATATAGTTTAGCTCGGACAGTTTATGGAAATTTTGACCAGTTCGGAAGTCGCACTTTTAATATTCTCAGTACTATTTGGTACTGCCCTTGGTGCTGCCCTCGTTTATATCTACCTTTCCTCAAAAATATCCCGATTAAGGGTAGAAAGTTCTCAGTCGCAGATGGAGACCCTACAAAGGCTCTCGGCTGCTGAGGCACTTCTGAAAGATAGTGATGTAGAGCTAAAGGCTTCAGAGCAGCAGGTAGTTGACCTACAGAGAGATAATACTGCACTTAACCGCACAGTAGCTGAGTTAAATGAACGATCTAGGAACCATGAACGTGAAATTGAGCTTTTTCGCTCTGTAGAGGAGCGCTTAATGACAGCATTTAAGGCGCTATCATCAGATGCTTTAAGCTCTAATAATCGTTCCTTTATTGAGTTAGCCCAGAATGTTCTTGCTACACAGCAACAAGGCGCTGTCGCGGAGCTTGAAAAGCGGGAGACAGCAATTAGTGAATTAGTTAAACCGGTCAAAGAAAGTCTAGATAAGTTTGAGCAGAAGGTTCAAGAGATTGAAAAAGCTCGCGTTGGTGCCTATGAGGGGTTAAACCAACAGGTCCGTTCTCTATTTGAAACTCAGCAACAATTAAAGTCTGAGACCAATAATCTTGTCAGAGCGCTAGGAACTCCGCGTGTAAGAGGACGATGGGGAGAGATGCAATTACGAAGAGTGGTAGAGCTGGCTGGAATGCTCGAACATTCAGATTTTGTTGAGCAAGAGAGTGTTAATGTTGAAGATGGGCGCTTAAGACCAGATTTAATAGTTAAGCTTCCTGGTGGAAAGAATGTTGTAATTGATGCAAAAGCTCCTTTGGCTGCATATCTTGAAGCCTTTGAGAGTCCTGATGATAATATAAAGAAGAGTAAGATGCTTGATCATGCGCGTCATCTCCGTGACCATGCAAGCAGTCTCGGTCGTAAAGCCTACTGGGAGCAGTTCTCTCCTACCCCTGAATTTGTAGTTTTATTTGTTCCAGGAGAGTCCTTTTTCAGTGCGGCGCTTGAGTCAGATCCAGAGTTAATTGATCGAGCTGTAGGTGATAAAGTCATATTCGCTACTCCAACAACATTAATTGCTCTATTGAAAGCTGTTGCTTATGGATGGAGACAGGAAATTTTAGCGGAGAATGCTGCCAAGATTAGTAAACTTGGACGAGAATTATATTCCAGGATATCAACTGTAGGAGACAATTTAAGTACTCTAGGTGATAAGTTGGGTTCTGCTGTAGATTCATACAACAAGGCGATATTTAATATTCAGGATAGAGTCTTAGTTACAGCTCGTAAATTTAATGAACTACAGGGTGGCGAGGCTGAAGATGAGATTCCAACCATTCAACCAGTAGATCAAAGACCTCGAGAAGTTAGAATACAATTGCCTGATTAGATTAAGCTTTTTTACTAATAGAATGACAACTATCTCAGTAGTTTAACTTAGTAAGTAGCCGTATTAACTTTGCCCCCAAGATTTTCTTAGGCAGTGCCGATATCTGCCTTCATGACACATGAATTTGATTTCGACATGATAATTATCGGGAGCGGTCCCGGCGGGCAAAAAGCTGCTATTCAGGCTAGTAAGCTTGGATTTAGAGCTTGTGTAATAGAAGCTAACCCAGAAGTTGGTGGTGTGTGCTTGCAGGATGGAACCATCCCGAGCAAGAGCTTTCGCGAGGCGATCCTGCATCTCTCCGGTTATAGAGAGAGAAGCCATTATGGTCAGGCATATAGAGTCAAACAGAATATCTGCATGGGTGATCTAACTAGTCGGTGTGAAGGGATCACCACAACTATTGAGCAAACTATTCGCTCACAATTAACCAGAAATGGTGTCGAAATAGTTCATGGATTTGGATCCTTAGTAAGCCCTAATGAAGTTAGGGTTAGAAATGGCAAAAAAGAACAGATTATTTCAGGCGAGTTTATTGTCATTGCCACTGGAACTCGTCCGTATAGACCAGAAACTTTTGATTTCGATGGAAAGATTATCCTGGATAGTGATTCTATCTTACGACTAGAAGAGATTCCTCGCTCTATGAGTGTCGTTGGAGGTGGTGTTATTGGTTGTGAATATGGATCAATGTTTGCAGCTCTTGGAGTTAAAGTCACCATTGTTGAAGCAAGATCTTCACTTCTAGGTTTTGTCGATAAAGAGTTAGTTGATACTCTCTCATATAAGCTGCGAGAGCAGAAAGTCAGTATTATCTTAAGTGATAAAGTAGTTTGTTGTAAAAAATCTCCTGACAATCGAGCTGTTACATATCTTGAAAGTGGCAAGAGAGTAGTTACTGATGTGTTATTAATCTCTGCGGGAAGAGCAGGTTGCATAGAGGGACTAGGTTTAGATAATGTTGGAATTATTGCGAGCGATCGTGGAATCATAAAGACTAACGATCGTCATCAAACCTCCATACCTAATATTTATGCTGTTGGTGATATTGCTGGTGCACCTGCTCTCGCATCTACTGCAATTGAGCAGGGACGAAGATCTGCTTGTCATGCTTTTGGAATACCAGAGCACAGTCAAACTCTTCCTACTCCATATGGAATATATACAATTCCCGAGATCGGAATGGTTGGAAAGACTGAGGGCGAGTTAAGTGAAGCTAAGGTTCCGTACGAAACTGGAATCGCAAGATTTAGTGAAATTGAGCGTGGACGAATTATAGGCGAAGACTCAGGAGTCTTAAAATTACTTTTTGATCGTTCGACCCTACGTTTGTTGGGCGTGCATGCAATAGGAGAAAGTGCCGCCGAATTAATTCATATTGGTCAAATGGTAATGGGGCTTGATGGTGGGATCGATCACCTAGCGCGCTCTGTCTTTAACTATCCAACTCTTTCGCAAGCATTCAAAACAGCAGCTTTAGATGGTTTGAATAAGGTTATAGCTACTGCAGGGCTTCCAGATGATATTCCATTTTTAGATATCGATTCAGCTGGGGATCAGATTGAGCAGATTGCTTCATCCTTATTAGCTTCAATGCCTAAGAATTAGATAGGGCTTTGCTCTTTCTTATAAACTCGTTATAAAGCGAGTAAGTTTACCGTTGCTGTACTTTTGGTATTCCTTCAGTATTTGACGCAACGGTATTCAGTTCTGGTCTCTAGCTAGGCTTAATAAAATTAATCCAGTTATTACGATAAATAGTGAAGCAGATATCTCCATTATATCCGATCTTAATCCTGGTTCTTTTTGCTCTTGGAGTCCTATTACCAGAATTATGGGGATCCTCTGAGGCGCGAGAAGCTCATGTAGTTCAGACCATCTTAAGAGATGGAGAGTGGATCCTTCCTGATCGAAATGGGATCATTCCATCAAAACCTCCGTTGTTGCACTGGATATCGGCGATCGTTTCAGAGTCAATTAACCTGACACCTTTGTATGCAGTAAGGTTGGTTTCCTTTGTCTCCTTTGTAGTAATCCTCTTATGTTGGGGAGGTATCCTTAAGAAGATCTCTGGTAGTCATTGTAATACGTCTATTAGTACTCAAAATTGGTTTTGGGCTATGTCCCTTACCTCGTATGGCATATTTAGTATGGCCACCGATGCTCGCGTAGATACTTTATTTTCAGCAATGATTGCTCTCGCAATTTTACAGATATTTCGAGATGAACTATCTCTTTCTACTTGGATATCTCGACTTCTTCTTGGATTCTTTGCTGGATTTTCTGTGTTAGCAAAAGGCCCATTGGGGTTAGTGCTTATTTTTAGTGCTGTTTTAGTTAATGCCGTAATAAATTTAAGAAGAGGAGACCTTATTCTTCAACTGTCTCGAACATTTCGAGTCGCACTCCCCTCTTTCATTCTTGCATTACTCATATCTATTCCATGGTATCTCATGGCGCTCTCTATCGGTGGGGATGGATTTTTCGGAAAACAGGTTATTTTTGAAAATTTTCAGAGACTCACTGGTGGTGAAGGTGTCAACACTCAGCCTTGGTACTTTTACCTATCTCCTTTATTTGTTGATATCGCACCGTGGAGTCTTTTTATCCCATTTACCTTATTGAGACTAAAGAGAGATTTGACAGATCGTCTTAAGATAGATATCGGCTCATATTTCGGCATAATATGGGGGCTTTTAGTCATAGTTCTATTTTCTGTGGCATCAGGAAAAAGATCTGCATATCTTCTCCCTATTCTTCCGGCAATTATAACCTCGCTTTCCTTTGTTCTTGCAGATATTTTTTCACTCGGTCGGTGTAAAGCCCTCTTAAATAGAGGATCAGCTTGGATTGCAACTCTGCTTTATGTGATCGGTTTGCTTTTAATCTGTACGCTTGAATTAATTTTAAATAGGTCCTTCTCCTCACTTTTTGAGCTACCTTTTATTACGGAGATTACACAGCTAAAAATCCGTACCATTCAGTTCTCCACGATATTTCTCTTGTTGCTGTTGTATAAGACCAATCTATCCTCTCAACAGCTACGATTAGCCAGGTTAACAGTAATAACTATGGGAGTTGTGCTTCTTTCTCTTATTTCATCTCGCCTTATTAAGGGAGAGTTCAAGGGGTTTAATCTAATGGCTCAGTATATAGCAGGACAGCTTGGTGAAAGTTCAAGTTTGATGGTTATAAAGGAGCAGAGAGATGAATATATGGACCCAGTGCTATTTCTTTTAAATAGAAGAGTTCAGGTAGTTGAGCCTGGAAGATTAAATTATCTCACTTCAGATAGCGCTACTTTTCCAACACATATCTTAGTAAGAAAAAAAGAATTTTCTGAGTACGCTGAGCAATTAGCTAAATATAAACCTCAGTTCAACGCAGATATCCTAGAGCGCCATATCTCTAATAAAGAGCTGAAGGATAACTTTCAGTTATTTCTTACGTGTGCTGCCAGCAGGAGTTGCACCACCTATTCTTCGAACTAATAAGATAAAGTCATGAAGAATATTCAGTGCAAATGAGATAGCGATTGCATAGAGAGTTGTAATAACAGCAAGGTCTATTCTATCAAAAGATACAGCAACTCCTATCGCAGCGGTAACCCACATAAGGGCTGCTGTAGTGAGTCCTGTAACTCCCCTAGGAGATCGAAAGATAGTCCCTACTCCTAAAAATCCTATTCCAGTAACAATTTGTGCTGCAATTCTACTAGGATCTCCAGAAGGGACCCCGACTACGCTGAATTTAGAAACTAAACCGAATACACAGCTTCCTAGACATACAAAGGCAAAAGTCCTCAAGCTTGGATCTTTACCTCGAATCTCACGTTCGAGTCCGATTGCAGTGCCTAATAGTGTGGAGATAAAGATCTCCGGTATGTATAGAATTTCAGTAATTTGTTCCCAAGTCATTCAGGCATCGTACACACCAGAAAACTATCTTTCAACGGATAAAAATAGCTCAAGGGCTTGCTGGTGACTAAATCTCAACTCGTCTCAACTATAGAGCATACATTAGCTTAATATAGTTTTTCTTTCCTACTTGTTCCGGTTCTACATCACCGCATTGACCGATAAAGTATGGTGTATTTTTTCTTAACAAGCTAGGTTGAGCAGGCTATGATTTGGTCCATACTCCTATTATTAACTGGTTCGGTGGTGTTATCCTGCTCTATAACTCCGCCTATTTTTTACCTTATTAATCTGACATTTGATCACTTTCCATGGCCATACTCTAGGGTTTTTGACCGTGTAATTTTGGTTGTCCTTTTAGTAATGCTTTGGCTCATGCGCCGTAGATTTACTGCCGCTGGAATCGGGCAATTCTTAAAGGAAGGTTCTCTAGCTCTTTGTGCAAATCGATTTTTCTTTGGTGCTCTATTATCTCTTTCATGTTCATACCTTCTTACACTTCTATTTATTGATGATGGTACTTTAGTTTGGCGTCATAATTGGCAGGCAATTTTAATTTCAAAATTACCAAAGGTTATTATAGGAGCTATGGTAGTTGCTGTCTTAGAAGAGTTCTTCTTCAGAGCTGTCATTTTACGCTCATTATGTAGAGTTACTTCTAGAGCATTGGCTATCGCATGCGGGAGTTTTCTCTATTCTGTCGTTCATTTTATAACTCCCATTCGTTCTTTTATCCCACTATCAGCATCTCCTATTGAGGGCTTTAGGTATATGGGGGTTATTATAGAGCGGTTAGCTCTGCCAGGCGTTACACACGGTATAATCGGGCTGTTTTTGGTTGGCGTCGTATTATCTATCCTAT
>CAZTER010000062.1:0-7794 GCA_964612045.1 uncultured Bdellovibrionales bacterium | reverse complement strand
TCCATCAGGAGACAGAGACGAGGTTTTATCAGCTTCTCTGGTTGACACGATAGTGGGATGCATAGTTTCAGACTAAGATTCGTAAACTTATCAGTAAGCAAAAATAACGGACTATTCAAAACATCGATTCAAAGGATACTAGAGTGCTGCTGAATCTTCAGCGGCAGAATCTTTCTTGCCTTTCTTTGTTGATCCCTTAGAGGATCTCTTCTTCTTCTTTACGACTCCACCATCTGCAGCAATCTTATCAGCTCGTGCTTGAAGGAGTGAAAGTGCTTCTTCCATAGTTAAGCTTGCAGGATCAGCACCTCGAGGAAGAGAAGCATTAAGGGTTCCATCTGTAACGTAAGGACCATAACGCCCACTCTTAACTAAGATCTTTGCTCCGCTCTGTGGATGAGCGCCAACATCTTTCAATGGTGCAGCTGAAACAGCAGCTCCACGTCCACGACGTCTTGGCTCCTTCAGTAACTGAACAGCATCTTCAATAGTAATATCTAATACGGACTTATCTCCGGGTATGGAGCGTGTCTCACTACCAGATTTAATATAAGGACCGAACCGGCCTAGCGCTCCGATTATATCCTCACCAGTCTCTGGATGTTTACCTAAATTTCTTGGAAGAGAGAGAAGTCTCTCTGCAATCTCCATCGTAACGGAGGAAACGCTCATTCCTGGTAGAAGAGAAACCATCTTTGGTTTATCTCCACCTTCAACCATCTCTCCCATCTGGATATATGGTCCGAATCTTCCATTTTTTACAAAAATCGGCAGATTAGTCTGCGAGTGCATTCCAAGAGCTTCTTGCGCTTTCGATGCTTGACCAAGAAGATCGACTGCTTTCTCTATCTTTAACTCTTCAGGAGCTATGTTCTCTGGCAATCCAGCGCGTTGTTCTCCATTTGTAATAAATGGACCATAGCGTCCGATTCGAACTTCAACATTTTTTCCATCTGCATCAGTTCCGATCGGTAATCCACAAACCTCTCTTGGATCAATTATCTCTTCACCCTTCTCAACGAGTGGCTTTAATCCTGGATGTCCATTACCGAAATAGAAAGTTCTAAGATAACTTAAGTTATCTGCCTCTCCTCTGGAGATAGCATCGAGATCATCTTCTAGACGAGCGGTAAATTCATAATCTACGAGCGTAGTGAAGTATCGCTCCATCAGACCAACAACTGCATGTGCAAGAAAAGAGGGAACTAATGCAGTACCTTTCTTGAAAGCATAATCTCGAGAAAGCACTACGTCGACGATAGTCGCCCACGTACTTGGACGACCAATTCCTAATCGTTCAAGCTCTTTAATAAGACTACCTTCTGTATATCTAGCAGGAGGCTGGGTTTGATGTTCAACAGTATTTAATTTCTCTGTTTCTAATGTTTCGCCAACTGTTAATTTAGGAAGATTACTCTCTTGCTCTCCATTCTCACCCTGAGCTTCATCAACACCTTCAATATATGCTCTTAAGAATCCAGCAAATTCTATTGTTCTACCCGAAGCTCTGAATAATGCATCATCAATACCAACCTGCACAGAGACTCTCTGACCTACAGCATCCTTCATCTGAGATGCTAAAGTTCTCTTCCAGATTAAGTCATAAAGCTTATAAGCATCCTCTCCTAATTTCTGCCTTACAGAATCAGGATCTGCAAAAGTTGCACCGGCAGGTCTGATAGCTTCGTGAGCTTCCTGCGCATTCTTAACCTTAGTCTTATAAAGTCTCGCTTCAGATGGAAGATATTGAGGACCAAACTCAGCTTGAATTAACGAACGAGCAGCCTGTATTGCCTCATTCGATAGCGTAACGGAATCGGTACGCATATAAGTAATGAAACCGTTCTCATAAAGAGTCTGAGCAACGGACATAGTTCTCTTTGCTCCGAATCCTAACTTCCTATTACCTTCTTGCTGTAACAACGAAGTAGTAAATGGAGAATATGGCTTCTGAACGAAAGGTTTTTCTTCAACAGACTTAACAACACCTTTCTTATTAACAATTCTGACTCGTAACTCTTCTGCAGCTTTTGCATCAAGGTGAATTGCTTCGCTGTCCTCTGAAAGTTTTCCACTCTTTGGATCAAAATCTTTTCCGATTGCGACTCTGCGATTACCTACCTGGAAAAGAATCGCCTCAAAGTTATCGCCACTATCTTTCTTAAAGAGCGCCGAAAGATCCCAATAGTTAGCTGATCTAAATGCGATTCTCTCTCTTTCTCTCTCTACAAGAAGACGAACTGCGACACTCTGCACCCTTCCAGCGCTAAGCTGTGGCTTCATCTTCTTCCAGAGAAGAGGGGATACGCTATAACCGTAAAGACGGTCGAGAATTCTGCGAGTCTCCTGAGCTCTAACAAGATTTAGATCTACATCACGTGCATTGCTTAAGGATTCATCAATCGCTGACTTTGTAATTTCATGGAATACTAGACGCTTAGTAGGAACCTTCGGACGCAAAACTTCTAAAAGATGCCAGCTAATCGATTCTCCTTCGCGGTCTTCGTCAGTCGCGAGTAGTAGTTCATCTGCATCTTTGAGGGCATCTTTAAGATCTTTTACACGCTTCTTCTTTTCATCAGGGATAATATAGAGAGGCTCAAAATCTTGTTCTGTATTAACACCAAGTTTTGCCCACTTTTGCTTCTTTAGATTCTCTGGAACCTCCGCTGCGCTATTTGGAAGATCCCTTACGTGTCCATATGAGGCAAGTACAGCGAAATCTTTACCAAGAAATTTACTGATGGTCTTTGCCTTGGTGGGAGACTCTACGATAACAAGTTTCTTACTCATCTAAGTTCCAAAACTAACTAAAACAAACTACGGATACCCAAACAGCATAAACAATGCTGAATAAAACAGTGCAACAAAAAACACTGTAATAAAATAGACCCAGAACCACGAATCTGCCCGCCGAGAATACAGATATTTGATGATTAGGCAAGCTTAGCGGGATGAAACCCTCTTCAGAAGTAGGTAGATCTCTCTAAATTATAATAGTTCAATCGCTTAATAAATCTAATTGTTGCGGTGATCTATCTCATCAGACAAAAAATAAAATGATCACTTTTCTGTATACCTGACTAAGAGCCGTAACTCTGTTTCGTTGTCGCTTCCTAAATTTCGAATTTAGGCGCTAGCTCTTTTCCCAAACTCTCCGGACCGATACCTAAGAAGATAAATTGATAGGAGAGAGATAGTTGCTGGTGTCATTCCAGGAATCCTAAGCGCTTGCCCTAAAGAAAACGGCTTATGTCTCTTTAATTTTTCGCGAGCTTCTGCCCTAAGACCATCAACCTGATCATATGGAAAGTCATCTGGAATCCTCTCATCATCAATCTTCTCAAGACGCTTAATCTCTTGATTTTGTCGCTCCAGATATCCAGAGAACTTAGTCTCAATCTCTAGTGCTGCAATAATATCAGGGGAAAGATCATACCCCTCATAAAAACGATCTAAAATATTAGCTAAAGAGATCTCTGGCCTTCTAAGTAAAATCGAGAGGAATATTCCATCCTTTAAGATCGCACTATTTAAATTGGTCAACCAATTATTGGTTTCTTCATCAGGACGAGCTTTAGTGGAGTTTAAGAAAGACCTAAACTCACTCATCTTCTCTTGGCGCGCCTCAAATCGAACTCGATGATCTTCCCCAACAAGTCCTAGCTCTATAGCTTTTGGTGTTAGCCGTTCAGCCGCATTATCTTCACGCAGGATTAACCTATACTCAGCGCGAGATGTGAACATACGATACGGCTCATCAACTCCATTAGTAACTAGATCGTCTATCATTACTCCGATATATCCCTCTCCTCGAGAGATGATTAATGGAGCTTTGTTTAGAATTGATAATGCCGCATTAGCACCTGCAATTACTCCTTGTGCGGCAGCTTCTTCATACCCTGAAGTTCCATTGATCTGACCTGCTAAATAGAGACCAGGAACTATCTTACTTTCCAATGTTGGCTTTAAACATTTTGGATCGGCAGCATCATACTCTACAGCATAACCAGGAGCTAAAATTACTGCGTTTTCTAAACCTTTTATTGATTTAACAAAGCTCTCTTGGACATCAACTGGAAGAGAGGTCGATATTCCATTCGGATAAACGATATCTGAGTCATACCCTTCCGGTTCAAGGAAGATCGTATGTTTATTCTTATCTGCAAAGCGATAAACTTTATCTTCAATTGATGGGCAATACCTTGGACCACGAGATTTAATCTGGCCATTAAACATCGGGCTTCGCTCTTTATTTGCCCGGATAATATCGTGCACTCGTTCATTAGTACCCGTCATCCAGCAGGAGATCTGTGGCTGACTAATTTTATCCGTCATTATTGAGAATGGCTTAGGAGGAAATTCTCCTGGCTGTTCAACTAGCTCAGAAAAATTAATTGAGCTTCGTTTAATTCTTGGAGGGGTTCCTGTCTTCAGCCTGAACAACTCATAGCCAAGATTAATTAGAGATTGGCTAAGATGATTCGCTGCTACATCGCCCCGACGTCCACCGCAAGTGATCTGCTCACCGGTATGCATGATTCCGCGAAGGAATGTTCCGCTGGTTAAGACGACACGCTGACTATATATAATAGTCTCATCAGCAAGTTTTACTCCGCAAACATGTCCATCTTTTGAGACTTCAATGCCTACGCTCTCACCCTCTACTATTTTTAAGTTTGGGTAGTTCTCAATTAAGCGCTGTACACCATTTTTATATAGGTCTCGATCTGCCTGCGCCCGGGATGCTCGAACTGCTGGGCCTCTACTTTCATTTAGGGTCCTAAACTGAATTCCAGTCTGGTCAATCGCCTTTGGCATAATTCCGCCAAGAGCATCTAGCTCCTTAACTAAATGCCCTTTTCCAAGTCCGCCGATAGCTGGATTACAAGACATCTGGCCGATTCCAGCTTTACGAAGGGAGACAAGAACAGTCTCGACTCCAAGACGAGCAGAAGCTGTAGCTGCCTCAACACCTGCATGCCCACCGCCGATTACGACTAATCCTGTTTTAATCATAACTGGTACCGTTTAAAGCTCTAGAATCATCAAAATCAAACATTGTATCTTGAGTCTAGAATTCATGTATCTAGGCTAACATGCTGAAATATATAAGTATTTCAAATTGTAGCTTTTAAATACACCTGATTCAAGGACAAAGCCAAGCAAACTAAGAATCAAAAGACTTCAGAGGCCCGATGGTACATAGGGGACTCTAGAGTTTGATTAGTTTTGGGTTTTAGTTTCTCCTTGACCCTATAGACGGTGATTATGACACATGGCGTGACCCTATCAAATCCCTGGCCCCGAGAAGGACAGGTATCAGGACAGAAGGCTGTCTCAAGCAGACAGGCCCCTCTAAGCAGGGCACGTTCTCTCTTGTCCGAAACTAAACCAGCTTTTACAAAACCGATTTCTGCCAAACCAACTTCTGCGAAATTAAGCCAAGCAAGAAAGATAGAGCCTTCAGGAAACATTATTAATGATGCTGCTATCTGGATCTTATCACTTGGCGGCGCTTCTTATGCGATCTTAGCACTAGTACTTTTTACATGGCTTACATCGACTCAGATATTTGTTCCTGGAGATCAACCTGTTGTCGCGATGAACATCTCCTCTTCATCAAAACTTCACTCTCCGATATCTAGGATGAAAAATGTAAACTCGCCTTCAATGCAACGCCGAAGAGAAACAGCAGCACAAGTTCAATTCGTTACGAATGTGATTGCATCCTCAAGCAAGTTGACACACTCAGAAGCATTAAAGTTAGCTAAGACTATTGTAACAGAGAGTTTAACTCAGAGTTTAGATCCATTTTTTGTTGCAGCAATTATTAAACGTGAAAGTACATTTAAGAGACATGCCGTATCACACAAAGGGGCAACTGGATTAATGCAATTAATGCCTGCGACTGGGGAGTATATCTCTCAAAGAGCAAGCTTTAACTGGAGCGGCGCTCATAAACTAACTGAGCCTGGATATAATATCCGACTTGGAATTGCCTACATAAAAGAGCTTCATAGATCGTTCAAAGGAAATGTTGAACATGCTCTTATTGCTTACAACTGGGGACCAGCTAATCTTAATAGAGCATTGAAGAACGGATCTCATATCCCTGATTCTACAGTAAGATACGCACGCTCTGTTATAAAAGACCACAGTAAGTGGCGAGAAGACTATAGTGATCGAGCAAATCAATTCCTCTATATGGGATCTTTAGGAATGGTTGGATAGTCCAGACTAAAAGATTTCGTTTAAGATTTTATACGGTTATAGATCTCAGATTCTGCAACGATATCTATTTTCTCGGTCTTACTAGGATGATTAAACGATAATCGAATAGCATGTAAGAAGAAATCTCGATCCTCTCCTATAAGAGCTCCGAGATTAGCAAGTACAACTTTAAATTGTGAAGTTGCTCCATATAAAGCATCTCCAACTAAGGGATGCCCTAATGATGCTGCATGAATGCGCACCTGATGCCGCCTAGCAAGAGAACTCTTAGCACGAATCAGAGAGACATTATGAACCTTATCGATAAACTCAGGAGAAAACTCTGTTTTCCCATACAAGAATCGATCACTACTTTTCGGTTTAATCTCGTAACTTTTAACCTTTTTTGCTCTACGAGCATCACTACCAATCCACGATTGATAAGTACGAGTATCTTCAAAGATACCTTCACATAAGATCAGATATTCCTTCTCAACCTGACCATTATTCAATTCATGATGAAGCTTCTCCCAAGCTCTCCTAGTCTTAGCTCCTAATAAAGCTCCACTTGTAGAGAGGTCGAGTCGGTGAACTAGCCCAGCATCCAACTCTTTCAGTGATACATTTTTCAATGAAGGATCTTGATCAAGAAGCAACGCAGCGACTGAAGGACCTCCTCCTTCACTCAAAGCTACAGAGTGCAATCCTGCAGGCTTATTGACGCAGAAGATCTCTTCGTCTTGATAGATAAAATCAAGCTTATTCAACTTGAAGATCCTTAATGATAAACTATCTCTTCTGGACTATGAGAAACAGTAATAAGTCTTACTATCTCTCTAAGTTGGGTTTCTATAGTCTTACGATTTATATCTAACTTCTGATCTATATCATGAAGCCTTTTGTTAACTTCATTTACAGCCCAGCCTGGAGTCTTTTTACCCTTGGAGCTTCTTCTTTCAAAGAAAGAAGAGCGATCTTGTGCTGTCACTAAGCGTGCTTTAAGAATCTCTCCTCTTAATTCAAGGAGAGTTGCTAAAAGTTCAAGATTATCGATCTCAAGACCTTTAATATCTACGATGCGCGCTAACCTGGAAAACAGTCCTTGGTTATATTCAATCAAATTATTCAAGGATCCAGATGAACGAGGATCTACATCAAATATAAAAGCACTCTCTATAAGAGGCAGAGCAAGATCTTCTCGTCCATCTTGAAACATCCGGTCCAATTGAGAAAGAGTTTTGGTTCTTGAGCTAAGAGTAAAGCGAGCTCTTAGATCTCCTAGAGGTCCAAGAAAGGGAGAGAGAAGGGTATAGACAATTGAGACTAGGAAGAAGAGCCCAATTACCCCTAGAAGTATCGGAACAATCAAGGTAGCGTTCACAAGAAAAACCCCATATAACAACTATCTTTATTGTACTTTATTAAATCAGGGCCGTAAAACGTTATGCTTAAAGACTCTTCATCTACAATCTCTGAGGTCATTGAGAGATATAAAGAGGGCCCTCAGAATGGGATATTCACTGATGGAGGAGCTAGCCCAAACCCTGGTCCTGGTGGTTGGGGAGTAGTTTATGTGGAAAA
>CAZTER010000061.1:0-7796 GCA_964612045.1 uncultured Bdellovibrionales bacterium | reverse complement strand
AGGTTTAGATCTCTGCGCATGAGATAATTGCGGCAAAGCTAAGAAGACAGAGAGGATAAAGGCTAGAATTTGCATCATAAACACTAGGATTTACAACGAATTGATTTTACACAACAGTCCAAGAATCATGATTCTATTCCCTTTAAATCTACTTTGGAGCAGACACGATTGAGGCGATAATTAAAGTATAGCGGTTTAACGGTTTTAACCGGTTTTGACTATGTGGTTCTTTAAATGGGTAGGGCTCCTAACCTCGGTATTAATTACCCTAGCTGGCTGTTATTCACTCCCATTATCCTCAAATTATAAAGGCCCTCAGCCAAGGCCTCCTGCTCTTGATGATTACTATCGACGAGACGCTCAATCAAGTTCATATACTGAGGAAAAGATACGGGATGAAGGAAGCTTTATTGTAAGACGCTTTACTGTATCAAGTAGCCAAGGTCCATTTATTATTGATTATTACCAACAACCACGAAAATCTGATGGGGTTGTTTTTGTCTTTCCACTACTAGGAGGCAAGAGAAATTTAGTAGAAAATTATTTTGCAGAATACTTTGCTAAAAATGGAATTGATGCAGCGATCGTGCACCGCAATGAAGACTTTAAGAAACCTGAAAACTTTGACCGTTTTGAAGAAGTTATGCGTGCCAACATTATCCGTGATCGAATGGCGATCGACTTCTTTGAAGATCACCTCAATAAGAAAAAATTTGGAACATTTGGTATTAGTAGAGGCGCAATCAATGTAGCCATTTCAGCTGGTGTGGATCCAAGGCTAAAATACAATGTAATGTTAATGGGGGGATCAGATCTGATTGATATGTTCAAGCATTCAGATCAGAAACGAATAAGAAAATTTGTTCATACAATGATGGCTCAAAAAAATATGTCTGAAGAACAGATATATGAGTATCTAAGAGGACGAACTTTTACTGACCCCAAATACCTTGCTCGATTTATCGATGGTCGAAATTCTTTATTAATCTTAGCTCAATTTGATCGTACGGTGCCGATAAAGAATGGTTACTTGCTCCGACAAGAGCTAGGAGATCCGGAGACTATCTTCTTAATGGCTGGACATTATACCAGTATATTATACACCAGCTTTGCCAATATTCTTCTTCCTACAGACTCCTTAAGCTTAATACCACTTGATTATGTAGAGTCAGAATCATTAAACTTCTTCAATAGGTCTCTCAATAATAGCCACCTTTCATTTAAAATTGCCTTAATTAGAACTCTTCGCTTTCCATTCGACCTGATCGGAAGAACTGCGAACTTCTTATTTGCTTCTGAAAATCCTCAAACCAAAGCAGATACGAATACTATTGCCCCTCCATGGGAACAACCAGTTCTTCAAGCCGCAACTGCTCCAATGTGCATTACAAACTGATCATAAGCCTTTGCCCAAGGGATTAATCCGTCGTATGTTTGCCCCTTATAGAAGGGGATTTTATGAAGAGTTCACACTACATACGGGATGTTATAGCACCAGCGATAACTCGGCTTTTTGTTTGGAGTTTACTTTTCGGAATCATCTATCTACTACGCTCCTTCTCTCTTCTAATCTTTCTAACCTTCGTATTCGCTTATATTCAAACTCATGCCGTTGATCATTTAGCTACGAAAATAAAAGGTAGAACTTCTCGCGTCCTTCTTGTTTCAGCAACGCTACTAGCTATCCTTATTGCAATAGGAACCTTTCTTGCTCCCCGCGTACGAGAACAAGCTGAACTATTTGCTAGCCATTATCCTAAATATCTGAAGAGCATCGACTTATCTATCGTTGACTTAAGTAATAATTATCCACTACTCGATCGCATAAGCTCTGGCATGACTCAACTAAAGGAGAACCCAGGAAGTTGGAACCTACACATCTCTCCTACAGCACGCACCATTCAAGAGGTTTTTGGTCTTGAAGGAAATCATGAAGGCACCTCAAACATTAAAGAGATATTTATTGCCCTTACAAATATCGGAGGAAAACTTTTAGCTACAGGCTCTGCCTTTCTACTATCTCTACTTTTTTCATTCCTAATTGTATTGGACCTTCCTCGACTTACAGCGAGCGTTAGAAGCCTGAAAGATACATCTATTGGTTTCATCTACAGAGAAGTAGCGGAGGATCTTAAGCAGTTTGCTAATACACTTGGACGAGCCCTAGAAGCCCAACTTTTTATAGGTTTATTAAATACATTCCTAACTGCAATTGGCTTATATGTTCTTGGATTACACGAAAACATAGCCTTTTTATCTGTTATCGTATTTTTGTGTAGCTTTGTTCCAGTAGCTGGTGTTTTTGTAAGTTCTATACCGATCTGTCTACTTGCTCTTCAAGAGAGTGGCGTCTCCCATATGTTGCTAGCTATTGGATTAATCGTATTTATACACATGATCGAAACCTATATTCTTAATCCAAAAATTTATGGTCACCATCTTCATATGAATCCGGTGCTTGTATTAAGTATCCTTACAATAGGCGGAAAACTATTCCATGTTTGGGGACTTATACTTGGTGTCCCAATATGCACATACTTTTTTGGTTACTATATTCGTCGAAATCGAGTTAACTCTCTGAGTGACAATCTTACGGAAACATAAATGCACTCAGAGAAAGACAAGTTGATAATTGCTGCTATTGCAGCTTTAGGAATAACAACTCACTTACTTTCGTATCTTGATCATAGGTTAAGCTTCCTCCATACAAGTTCACTTTATGTCGTCTTAACACTTGGTGGTGTGCCACTAGTTTATGAATTGTTTTTAAAACTTCTAAGACGACAATTTGGTTCAGATCTACTAGCTGGAATATCAATAGTTACCTCGATACTCTTAGGTGAGTATCTAGCCGGGTCTTTTGTCGTCTTAATGCTATCTGGAGGTGAAGCGTTAGAGGAATATGCTCTCAAAAGAGCTTCCTCCGTCCTTTCTAAACTTGCAGATAGGATGCCCTTAATTGCTCATCGCATCAAAGATTCTCAAGAAGAAGATATTCCAATTGAGGAGATCGTTGTTGGAGATCTCATTGAAATTCATCCTCATGAAATTGTACCAGTTGATGGAATTGTTGCCGAAGGGCGTGGAAAAATGGACGAATCCTACCTTACTGGCGAACCCTATAAGGTAGAAAAAGTTAAGGGAAGTCATGTCATCTCTGGAGCAATTAATGGTGAATCTGCTCTCTCTATTATAGCGACTTCACATGCCAAAGACTCTCGATATTCAAAGATCATTCAGGTTATGAATGAATCAAATCAAAGTCGCCCACAGATAAGAAAAATTGGAGATCAGATTGGCGCTTGGTATACCCCTCTAGCATTAATAGTTGCTTCCCTCGCCTGGAGTTTCAGTGGAGAAGCTTCGAGATTTTTAGCAGTCTTAGTGGTAGCGACCCCCTGCCCTGTCCTTATTGCAATACCAACTGCTCTAATCGGCGTAATCTCACTTTCCGCAAAACGTGGCATTATAATTAAAGATCCTGTTGTACTTGAAAGAGCCCCAACATGTAGAACCTTAATCTTTGATAAAACCGGAACTCTCACTTATGGAGAACCGGAGCTGGTCGAGACTCTCATTCTCAATGACAGAGATGGAATATCACCTCTCGCACTAGCAGCTAGCCTAGAGGTGTACTCCAAACATCCCCTTGCTGAAGCTGTCGTTAATAGTGCCAAACAAAATGAATTAGAGATCCCTGAAGCTACAGAGATCAAAGAACCTCCTGGAAGAGGGTTAATTGGCAAAATTGGGGAATACAAAGTTGAAGTTACAGGAAGAAAGCATCTTTCTTTAGATCTCCTAAAGAATATTCCTCCACAATCAGAAGGGTTAGAATGTATTGTAGTTGTGAATTCAATCCCTTCAGCTCTTTTACGATTTAGAGATAAACCTCGTGCTGATAGTGCTGAATTTATTGCTCATCTTTCAGAAAACCATAAGGTTTCAAAGGTAATGATCGTCTCTGGTGATAGAGAAAGCGAGGTCAGGTATCTTGCAGATTTAGTTGGAATATCTGAGATATACTCCTCTCAAAGTCCAGAACAAAAAGTTGAGATAATAAAAAGAGAAACTAAAGATAATCCAACTATCTTTCTTGGAGACGGCGTAAATGATGCCCCTGCTCTTTTACAAGCAACTGTTGGTATAGCAATGGGGCAACGCAATGAAGTTACTTCAGAGGCTGCTGGAGCTGTCATCCTTGATGCTTCTCTTACAAAAGTGGATGAATTCTTACATATAAGCAAACATCTTCGACGTATAGTCTTGCAAAGTGCTATTGGCGGAATGGCAGTAAGCGTTATAGGAATGTTTGCTGCCGCAGCAGGCTATTTACCTCCAGTAGCTGGAGCCATAACTCAAGAACTAATAGACCTTTGCGCTGTATTAAATGCCTTAAGAGCATCCTTCGTACCAAGCCAAATTACTGACTTTAATACAAAGATAAAATCACAGTAATAATACCAAATATTGATCGCTGTTTTAAGACATGCTGGCACTGTCTCTCATTAATTCTATCATTGATTAAATGTAGCTAACCCTTCTCCAAGGTCAAAAAATGTATAAGGCTGAGAAGCTGCATACTCTGATGCGCTTTCTGCATTCGCCACCCAAAACTGTAATTTACGTGGGAGATAAATCACATTTTGAAAGTTAGATTTTAAGGCGAATTTTGGAATTAGATCTTTCATCAAGACTTCAGGAGTTATAGTACCATGATTCGCCATCAACTCGGTTTGCATTACCTCATCACGAGCACCGCCATATACTAGACCTGGGATTCCTTTTGCTCCTTTCTCTCCTTCTTGAATATCTTCACCAGGTTTAAAGACAATAAATCTAGCTGGATCTCGAACATACAGCTCAGCTTCTGCCGTTTTTCCATCACTCATCAGATATACAAATGAATTTGTTGGAGTAGCTGTTGAAATTATCTGACGAACATCTTGTAGCGACTTCGCATTAGTCATTACGTGTCTTAAAAGGAAAGGCATCGGAAATCCATGTAATGTCTCATTATCTGGACCTCCGTATCCCATCTCTCCAAGAGTAATTCCAGCTCCATTCATACCAGAAACTGCTCCTAAGAACCCTACCCAACCAATATTTGCTGATGGCACCCCATGTTCAGGTATATTAATCGCAATTAGTGGAAACTCATGAAGACGAGATATTCTATGAAGTCCCCAGTCTAAGATACGCATTACATACATCTCACCATCTGCAGAGGCCCCTGCCTGACTTGCAAGATTACTACACGTAGTAGCAAATTCTCCTGCCATCATCTTTCTTAAAACTTCTCGAATTTTGTTCTTACCGCTCCACTCTCCAATCTCTGGAAGAACATGAATATGATGAATTAATGCTAAGGGAAGCTTAGCTCCATGAGCTAAGCCTTGCATCTCCTGCATGTATTCCTCTGGAATATGAGGACGCATACGCTCAAAGGCCTCTTCAAATATCTGAGTCCCATGAAACTTACTAACTGCTCTCTTGTAGAAATAACCGAGATTTTTTTGAACCTCCTCTCGAAGTAAGGCTCCATGTTGATATCCACGCTCATATGGAGACCCTTTTACATACAGCACTCGAATTCTACCATCGCTAGTCCATCCTAACTTAGCCTTTGCGAGGATCTCCTGCTCCCTCTCTGGAGATGTAACGATCTCACTTCTTATATATGGACTCATCAAGTCCATACGGAAGTAGCCACGAATGGTACTACACCCATTAAGAACTAAGAGAACTAGAAAGGATACGAGAATGCGGTTGATCATGAACACCACCCCCAATACTAGTATTTTACCAGGGGATCGGTATTTTGCCTTCAAAGATTTACATGAGGAATGTTAAATGTGTCATTTTCATAGGATTTAATCCCTTAACCGCCCTTAAAGATTGCCTGCATTCTCATGCCCCGGTATATAACTCCTTAGAAGTTCAGATGCGGCCAAATAGGTCTTGCCACTGCTTCACAATCAAACTCCTATTTTATAGGAAAGATTGCGCAGCTCTCAGATCAATTACTTAATTTTAGGAAATACGAGATGCCTCCAATTATCTTTAGTACAAGAAAACTCAGCAAAACCTACTCTGGTGGGAAAACCGTTTTAAAGGATATCTCACTCTCATTCTTTGAAGGCGCAAAGATCGGAATCATAGGTTTAAACGGCGCAGGAAAATCAACACTATTAAGAGTAATTGCTGGCCTAGAGAAGGATTACAGCGGCGAGGTAGAGTGGCGCGAAGGATTAACTATTGGGTTTTTAGCGCAAGAACCAGAACTAGATACAAGTAAAACGGTTTACGAAAATGTCCTTGAAGGGATTGGTCAGTTAGCAAAGGATTTAAAGGCTTTTGAAGAAGTAAGTGCACAGCTAGGAGAGCCTGTTTCTGATGAGGAGATGGAGCGCCTTATTAACCGTCAGGCAGAACTTCAGGAGAAAATTGATGCCGCAGATGGATGGGATGTAGAAAGACGGATTGAAATTGCCATGGACGCACTAAGATGTCCCTCTGGAGATTCTTCGATAGCTCACCTATCAGGAGGAGAAAAAAGAAGAGTTGCACTCTGTCGTCTTCTTCTAAGTAAGCCTGATTTACTCCTCTTAGACGAACCGACAAACCATCTCGATGCAGAATCGATTGCATGGCTTGAAAATCACTTAAAAGAGTATGCAGGAGCGATTATCTGTATTACTCACGATCGTTACTTTCTCGATGATATCGCAGAATGGATTTTGGAGCTGGATCGTGGTGTTGGGGTTCCTTGGAAAGCAAACTACTCAAGTTGGTTAGAGCAAAAAGAGAATGCTCTTAAAGAAGAAGAGAAAGAAGAAAGTAAGAGACAAAGAGCCCTCAAGCGCGAACTTGACTGGATTAAGCAAAATCCTAAAGGTCGACAGGCTAAATCAAAAGCTCGTATTGCTGCCTATGAAAAGATGTTGGCAGAAGAAACTCGTAATAAAGTTGAAGAGATGGAGATTTATATCGCTCCAGGACCGCGCCTTGGAGACCTTGTAATTGAAGCTGATAGCTTAACAAAATCTTATGGAGATCGAATTCTATTCGAGAATCTATCATTTAGATTACCAAAGGGTGGAATCGTAGGAATAATTGGACCTAACGGAGCCGGTAAATCTACCCTTTTTAGATTATTGACCGGAAAAGAAGCTCCAGATGCTGGCTCTCTTAAGATAGGTGATAGCGTTGTTCTTGGATATGTAGACCAAAGTCGTGATCTTGATCCTAACAAAACTGTCTACGAAGAGATCTCCGGCGGAAATGATATGCTTAAGATTGGTTCAGCTGATGTTAACGCAAGAAATTATGTCGCTAAATTTAACTTTTCAGGAAATGACCAACAGAAGAAATGTGGCGTCCTATCAGGTGGAGAGAGAAATAGAGTTCATTTAGCAAAAATGCTTCGTGGAGGCTCAAATGTCCTTCTTCTAGACGAACCATCTAATGATCTTGATATTAATACATTACGTGCACTTGAAGACGCGCTCCTCGAATTCGCTGGTTGTGCTGTAATTATAAGCCATGATCGATGGTTCTTAGATCGCGTAGCAACACATATCCTATCTTTTGAAGGAGATAGTCACCTTGAATGGTTTGAGGGTAACTTCCAGGAATTCGAGGCAGATAAGAAGCGCCGTTTAGGAGCTAGTGCTGAAACTCCAACTAGAATTAAATTTAAAAAACTTGAGAGATAATGATACTACCTGGCTAAAAGTTTTATATCTCGAGAAAAAGCCTGTCTTTAAGACAGGCTTTTTTATTTTAATTGTGAT
>CAZTER010000060.1:0-7922 GCA_964612045.1 uncultured Bdellovibrionales bacterium | reverse complement strand
TTTAACATGGTTGTAACCGCTAAGGGATTCTTATCTGAAAATTCTAGTTTTAGAGCAAGAAGCATCTCATCATGGGGAGGAAAAAGCGTTTTTTCATATCGGTCTAAAAGCCTTTCTCGTAGATCCTTTCGTATAGCTTCTTTTTCCCCTTGGAATTCCGTTGATATTATTCGTTGAGTCAGGGTGTAGTCAGTATCAACAAGGCGCATTAGCGCACACATAATGCCGAGAATAGCATATAGATTATGATGTTTACTTCGATCTTGGCTCCACTGTGCTGCACTAGATTTATCTGGTAGGCGTGAAGTTAGCCCGTGATAGGATGTTAGCGCTTCAGTAAGTAGGGCTCGATCATGAAGAGCCCTTGGCTTATTTAGAATATCAAGGATCTCTTTCTTTAAGTCCTCTGGAAACTCAGGAACATTTAATAGCTCTACGCCGAGTTTCTGAAATGTTTCATAGCTACGCTCAGTTAAAAAAGCTTTACTTAATCCCTTTATGTCACGCTCTGACTCAGGGAGGGTTTTGCCATCAAGAGAAAGATCGTTTTCCTCAAGCTCAGAAGGAGAGATAGGTGCTGCACCTCTAGCTGGATGCCATCCTCCGGTAGTGTTTTGTGTATGATTAAGATCTTGCTGCATCATCTGCCCTTACAGCTTTAATCGCTTATTCTTATTGCTTTATAGGATGTTAAGTCGCATTAAGGGGAAAATGTCAGGTCAACATTGGTTGATCGATATTTTTTAAGGATAGGTGAAAAGATTTATCTGACGAATTTGAAACATCCACGATTGCTTTTTGAGGACCGAATAGAGTTTCTACTAATAGTGATTTTTCTTGACGCAACCTTTGAAGCATTATGAATTAAAGACACATTTAGCGAACGTCCAAAGAAAGAGCCTGGAACTCCCACTCGATAATTTTTTTCTGATAGTGTCTCTAGATTAATTTTCCTTGAGATTTTGCATTTGGGGTTACTTGAACGGAGTTCAAGTTTTAGATCCTGTGTCCGCGAAAATTCATTTTCTCCTATAATCTTTAAGGTTATTGAATCTCCCTTTTTCGCTCTTCGTTTAGTTGAGGAATAATCTACCGAGTGACTGATCGATACCTGAATTGAGTTATCAGAAGGTGTCTGATCTGAAGGTGTAGATGTAGGTTGAGGTATCGCAGTGATAATTAGAGGCGGGAGCCCTTTCCAGTGTCTTAACAGATTTTCAAGTGCTAGAGGTTCATTTTGAGGCTCAGTATCTCCCAATTGATCTGTTTCACTCACTCCATGGCAGGAGGCACAAACTCTTATTTCACCTGGAGCAAATGTTAACCAGTAGCGCTCTTTTACAATAGATTCCCCTGATTTGTTTACTAGGTGCCATGATAAAGCTCTGCTTGCAGGAACAAATGCGGCAAGGGATCCATCACTCGCGACTTCAACACTTGATGTCGGCGCATTGCTTAATGATGGATTTGCGGCCATGGCATCATGTAACAAATTAGCTTTTACACGTCGTCCTGGCCAAGGGTCAGAAACTCCACCATATCCTCTCAATAGATCTCCCTGAAAAAGTTGAAGATGAGAAACATCATATATTTTACCAGGAGCTGAGATCGTTTTTTTATCCGTATCTTGCACACGAAGATTGAATGGTTGTTGAAGATCAAGTGAATCACGAGTCGTGATATCTCTAGATATAATTAATGCAAGGTTGTTGTTCCTTAGAAAATTAGTGATTTCTGAAACAGAGACCCCAACTCTATTCATGACTGCTAGTTCTGGATTGGCGAGAGGAGAAATGAAATTGTTAGGACGAGTTCTAACAATTACCTCAATTGGTTGTAACTCCCAAAGATAAACTCCATTGTAAGTAACACGCTCATCTGGGCTCCAATAGGAGATGTTTGCTTGAATCCCTGAAGTTAGTGGCTCTGAACCTTGGAAAAATGCACCATTTTTCCTGATAATTCTCAATCTAAAATCATATCTCGATCTAGGTGCTGTTGAGCTTCCTTCTTCCTCATCTTCTCTGGTTTCGAGAGTATGTGAAGCTATTAGCTCGCCATTCTTAAGGATAATCGGGTCTCTATATAATCCTGTGTGTCCACCTGCTGAAGTTTCACTCGCACGGGAAGTTGAGCGATGAGTGAGATACTCAACAAACATCTCACCTGCCGGTATATTAGGCGATCCTTTAATTGCAACGATCTGACCTGCTGCATGTGTGCCAAATTCTGGCGCATCAACCCCTATGTATCTTCCAGGAGTTGTTGGATCTTCTGATATGTGAAAGAGATGTTCGATCGGAAGGGTATTGTATCTATTATACTGGCCGTAGAAGTCTGTAAGATTATCGTCATCAGTAAAAGAAGATGGAATATATGAGTGTAGCTCATGTCGTCCAATATGATTTAAGGTTTCAAGTCCTTCACCATCTTGGTTTATCTGCCAAGGAAAGAAATGGTTAAATCTATGAAGTTGTAGATTTTCTACGCGATCCGGATCTTCCTCCCTATGCGGTTCTGGAAAGATCTCGGAGGTAGATGTATTTCTTTGTGAGTTTTGATCTTCAGATAAATAATTAAATGGTTGAAACCATTCATTGCCGACCTGTTGATCGCGTTCTAGGTGATCCCACCTAGTAAAGATAACTCTACCGAAGGAATCAATTAATGGATTGAATGCCCCAGAGGGGGCATGATCAAGGTGTTTTAAGCTACCATTTGCTGTTAGTTTCCATAGACCAGTATTTGTCGGGGTAGATTCATACTCATCTCTCTGAGGATATAAGTGCGTTTTCCCAAAAGGAGGGCGATCGCTAACAAAGATTACATTATCCTCACTATCAAATATTGGCATCACATTGTTATATTCAATTGGCTGATGAGACAGAGGTGTTACTACTGGAGTTCTACCTTTTTCAAATCCAGTCATCGTATAGATCTGCCACCTGTACTCACGATAGTCATATCGTTGACTTGGAGCTCCTACGACCATCGAAAATATGATCTTATCACCACTCCAATTTAATGAAGGATCACGAACGGCGATACCAGAGGTTGATTGATCCCCAGTCTTTCCAAAGCCAGCCGCTCTTGTAAGATTTTTCAGCGTGCCATCTGTATATCTAATATATAGGTCTCCTCCTCTTGGAGTACTATCTAAATTGGCCATATGATTTCCAAAGGTGGCATTTACCGTTGCAAAATCTGCTGCAAATGGAGGTTGAGTTACAAAGACTATGTCGTTTGTTGGAGCGGCACTGAGATGTATTGGTATGTGTGCTATGAGGAGTAGTAAGGCGAGGTCGAGGTACCGCATCTTTTTCTTGTATGCAACTCTCGTACTCGCCAAACAGGGATTTTAGCCCTGACTTCTTAAGTATTTAGCTTGGTTAGTGATGTAATAATTGCGTAATTCATGGGAATGGAAGTTCTTATATACGAGATCTTCTTGGAAGGATAAAATTTTACAGATTTCTGATTCAGAGATTGTAAGTTCCGGTCTATATATGAGTTGTGGGCAAAGAATAGTTTATAAGCCCGTAAGCCTCTAAGAATCTAAGGAACAGTTAGTTTGTCTTCAAAAAATCTTCATCCATATTCTAATCATCCTGATTATTGTTTTTGGTCTAGGGCTGTTGCTGCTGTTCAACATGGGTCCTTATGTCCAGTAGTGTCGACAAAATTTAAGATCTCACCACAAGAGAAGGTCATTACTTTAGGGAGTTGTTTTTCCCAAAATTTATCACGTTTTTTAACCTCAGCAGGATTTAACTATTTTGTCACTGAGAAAGCGCCGACTAAACTATCCTTAGAGCAAGGACATATAAAACAGTATGGTATCTTCTCTGCTCGTTATGGAAATGTATATACGATTCGTCAAGCTTTGCAGCTTCTGGGTCGAGCATTTGAAATTATCCCTACACCAGATGATATCTGGATGTTGAACAAAAAGTTTGTAGACCCATTTAGACCCTCTGTAGAGCCTGAGGGTTTCTTGAGTCGAGAAGATCTAATGACAGATCGAAAAGCTCATATGCTAAAAACTCGTGAAGCTTTTGAGGGAGCTGATGTCTTAGTTTTAACTTTAGGATTGTCCGAAAGTTGGCTCTCTAGAGTGACAGGATTTGTTTATCCGCTTGCTCCAGGTGTTCATGGAGGGGAATTCAATCCTGATCTTCATATTTTTTATAACTTTAATGTTATGGAGGTAACTGAAGATCTTGCAAGTTTTTGCTCTCAGCTTAAACAATTCAATCCAAAAATTAAAATTATCCTTTCTGTTTCTCCAGTACACATAGCAGCAACTTATGAAGATACTCATGTATTGACCGCGAGTGTATATTCTAAAAGTTTACTTCGAGTCGCCTGTGAGAATATTCGCAGATCTCTAGATTATGTCGACTATTTCCCAGGGTATGAGCTATTAGTTGGACCACATCATGCTGGTAGGTATTTAGAATTAGATCTGAGGCATGTTAACGAACTCGGCTTAGATCGAGTGATGTCAGTTTTTACAAAATCCTTCTTGGAAGGAGCTTCTTCTGTTCTGGAGGCTCCGTTGGAGTCCGCATTGCCGCTAGATAGTGAGATAATTTGCGATGAGGATAAGCTCAATTTATAGCTTCATAATAGTTTTATGTCTAAAAAAGTAATCGTTACATGTGCCTGTCAAAGTGATCTATTAGCACGAGCTCTTAACCTTTTTTTGCCGCATATTAAATTTATTCCTTTTATTCCAAGACAAGAGAAATCCGACCAGAAGGTTATAGAGATCATGTCTGGAATGGATACTTGGTTAAATGAAGATCCGCTACCTCAGGTAAGTAGTCGTGTTCATGCTCTATTAGAGAAGGAGCGCTTTAGAGAGATTAAGGTTCCACTTATAGTGTCACATGTTTTTCATCCAGATGATGATTTTGTAGTGACATCTTCTGATGGAGAGCTTTTTAAAGGCCCCTTGGGCAACCGACATCACTCGGCGCTTATACTTGCTTCTTATCTTGCAAATAGACCAAAAGATCGAGTTAAAGAGCTTTTTTGTCGGAAAGTTTTCTCAAAAGTTGGTTATTTAAATCTTTGGAATGAATCATTGAAGATTTTACGAGATAGTTTTGAGTCGCGTAAACTACCTTTCGAGAGGTTCGGGTTGCGGTTAACTAGAGCTGGCATCTTCATGCACGATCCTATTCACCCAACTTCTACAGCGATATGTTATTTCGCCCAGGAAATTGCTGAATCAATCTTTGATGGTAAGAATTTAAATGTTGAAGAGATTTTACCTCTTATTCCAGATGAATTACGTGAGAACCGAGTGTGGCCTGTCTATCCTGAGATCGCAAAAGAGCTTGGAGTTCTAGGTGGTGGATATCGGTGGTGGTTTCCAGTAAGGCATATTGATTCCTTAGATGACTTTATCGATCTTTCCTACAAGGCCTATGCGAATAGTGATGTTAAAAATATATCCGCAAAGAAATCATTAGATCCGCGGATTAAAGAGATCGTTTCTCAGTGGTAGTATTTCCGCGGCAAGTAACTGAGACAGCGTTTGTAATAGCTTAAAAAGAGATGCTTTCTTGTATTTCTGTTATGAAAATTGCCCTTATCTATGTTAAACCACACAAGTTGTTTTTTCTGGAATAACTTCTGTGAATAATTTCTACTCTCTCAGTCTGAAGAAAGTCCTAGCTCTATCTATTTTAGCTTCTCTATCTGTCGTTTTTGCTGGATGTGGTGGTGGTAGTGGTTCCGGTAGGAGTGAGGGTAGTGCAGGTTCAGACTTCGGTTGTAATGGAAGTTGCCAGAACCTTTCTCTTACAGTTGACGATGTCACAAAGATACTTAGACAGGCCAGTAGTGCAGCCTCGCTATTAGGTACTAAAACTACAGTCGCTGTAGTGGATCGAGTAGGAAATGTCTTGGCTGTATATCAACAGCCAGGTTCTGTTACCTCCTCTGTGGTAAATGGCCAGATTGGAGCAGTCGGCGGATTAGAGGGTGTAGCAGTTCCATCGACCTTAGCTGCGATCTCTAAAGCTGGAACTGGAGCTTATTTAAGTAGTCAGGGAAACTCTTTCTCAACAAGAACTGCAAGTCAGATCGTTCAAGAGCATTTTAATCCTGGAGAGTTAAATCAACTCGGTGGACCGCTCTTCGGCGTGCAGTTCTCTCAGCTTTTTTGTAGTGATGTTACTGTTCGTCAAGCAGAGTTTGCTTCTGGTTTATCAAGTGGAAGAAAAATTAGAGCTACAGGATTAGTTGGACCAAGACCTCTACCGTTAGGACTATCAGGAGATCCAGGTGGATTTCCACTTTATAAGAACGGAGATCTAGTTGGTGGTATTGGCATCGAATTCGACGGTGCTTATTCATTAGATCGTGATGTTCGGGATACAGATACAGCACCAGAAGAGTTAGTCGCTATTACAGCTTCTCGTGGATTTGAAGCTCCTTCTGAGAGGGTGGCTTCTAATATGATAGTTGGAGGTAAAGCACTTAGGTTCTCAGATATTTCATATTCCGAGGCGCTAGTACTTCCTGAATCCCTTGAGGCGCTCGATAACTCTGGGTTTTTTGCGATTGCTGAATATACTGATGGTAGCATTAGAGCTGGTGCTACCTTTGGATCTCCAGGTTCTGGAATTGCTCGAACTACTCGAGCTGGTCAATCTTCAATGACATTAGTTGGGGATGGAGGAGCGGAAAGATTCCCTCTCCGTGATGGAGCAAGCACAGGTACTGGCTTGTTTCTAGCTGCTAGTGAAGTCAACGCTATCTTAGATTCAGCGTTGGTTACTGCCTCTCGTGCAAGAGGTGCGATTCGCAGACCGTTAGATTCGCAAGCGCATGTTTCTATCTGGGTGATAGATCAGAATGGAACTCCATTAGGATTTACTCGAACCTCTGATGCTCCAGTTTTTGGTATAGACGTCGCCTTACAAAAGGCACGTTCAGCAGCATTTTTTAGCTCAGCGCAGGCACGGGATCAGTTGATTGCCGCACGTCAAAGTAATGGATTTGGAGCATTTGATGATTATCTTTCTAAGCTACAGGTCTTCTTAGGTGGAGAGGCTCTAACTGGAACTATCGCTTTTACAAATAGAGCGATAGGAAATTTAGCGCGACCTTATTTCCCTGATGGAATAGTTGGGGATGTTCATGGACCTCTTTCCTTGCCATTTCCAGGAAGAGGAGTAGGGAGGACATGGAGTCCATTCAATGTTGGCCTACAACTTGATTTTGTTATTCAAAGATTTGCAGCATCTCTTGGGCTTCCTAGTACACCAGCGAGTTTACCTGATAGTTGTGTATCTCGTACGATCTTTGGTGATGCTCTGGCTAATGGACTTCAGATCTTTCCTGGTTCTGTGCCTTTATATAAAGGAGGAACTTTGGTTGGAGCGCTCGGAATTTCGGGTGACGGAATTGACCAAGATGATATGATAGCGTTTTATGGCGCAAGCCGACGAGGACTAGATACAGCTGGTCATACTACAGTTGGTGATGCCAATTTAGGATTTAATGCCCCGCTAGAAATTAGATCGGATCAAGTTGAGCTACTTGTAGACCAAACTGTTAGATTACGGTACGTAAATTGTCCTGAAGCCCCTTTTATTGGAAGTGATGAGCAGAATGTCTGTGACAAACTTTAAGATCAACCACACCGCTTTGGTGTTATTGCTCTCATTAGTTTGTCCTCTATTTAGCTGTTTTGCGGCTGAGGGAGATCAAGAGAGCCCTGATAACACCACTGAGATTGTTCAAGATCCCGGACCACAAGAAAGGCAACGCCCAGGACAGGGACCTAAGACAGCTGGTCCTGGAACCGCTAGATATGAGGCGATTCCGGATATAAACTCATCTGCTTCTGATTTTGTGCCCGTTCCAGATCGTTGGAGCATGTTGTACGCTGGAAAGTGGTATGA
>CAZTER010000059.1:0-8004 GCA_964612045.1 uncultured Bdellovibrionales bacterium | reverse complement strand
CTAGGTTAAAATTTTTGCCGAAAGCCTCGGTCTTAGATAAGGCCCCTGTGGTTGTAATGGCCTTGCTCCTTATTTTAGGACCTCATCTTGATTTCCTTGAAGTAGCTTTATTGTTTGTTGCTCTTTCTTCTACATCGGTAATTGTTCGTGATCCGCAAAATATTTTGGGATTGTCGCGAGCATTATCAAATTCGATACCAATCTTACTAACTCCATTTATCTCTCTTCTCGCACTGTCGGGTGAGTCTGGATTATATGGATGGAGTAAGGTTGATGATGGTTATTGGCGTTGGAGTAGTCAGAACGCACGTGTAGCTGTTCCTTGTATTGATGGGATCGCTAAAATAGATCTTTTAGGAGGAAGGGGGGATGTCTCTCCTGAGCATCCGCTAGAAGTATCGCTCCATTGTGATTCTTATCCAGAGAGGAAGCTGTCGATTGAATCTCAGAGCATTATAAGTCAGCTATTTAGCTGTAGTTATAGCGAATCTCAAGATTATTCTCGAAATATTTGGTGTGATATACATACCCCCAAGGTTTTTATTCCTGCACGTAGATTGTATAATGAGGATTACCGTAGGTTGGGGGTGAAGGTCGGAATCGGTCGGCCATTTGTTCCAAGTTAGATTGCTTAATTAAGATTTAAAGGATTCTATTTGTCTCATGGGAAAGAAGTTTGATATCCCTAACTTTTATCGCTCTTCTGTCATCGCACTCTTGAAGCAGTTGCGTAAGACGCAGGATCCAAGAAAGAGAGACTTTACTCCGACTGAGTTGGATTTAGGAAATGTTAAGTTCAAGATCGCTCGGCACTTTGGTTTTTGTTACGGAGTCGAGAACGCTATAGAGATCGCCTATCGAGCGTTAGAAGAGAATCCTGGAAAGAGGGTCTTCTTATTGAGTGAAATGATTCATAATCCTCAGGTGAATGCTGATTTAAATGCTCGTGGTGTTAAATTTCTCCAAACCACAGAGGGTAAGCAGTTAATTGATTTCAATACACTGACAAAAGAAGATGTAGTAATTGTCCCAGCTTTTGGTACTACGGTTGAGCTCTTTGAAAGATTAAGAATCATTGGGATTGATCCATATAGATACAATGCTACATGTCCATTTGTAGAAAAGGTATGGAAACGCTCTGATGAACTAGGGCGTCAGGGATTCTCAGTGATAATTCATGGCAAAGAAGTTCATGAGGAAACTCGTGCAACTTTTTCTCATGCAAAGGTTAACGCTCCAAGTCTTGTTATTCGAGATATGAAAGAGGCTCAAGAGTTAGCGTGCTATCTTCGTGGAGAGATGTCTGAGGAGCACTTTAATGAAAAATTTGGAAATAGAGTTTCTCCTAATTTTGATCCTAAGCGAGACTTAGAACGGATCGGAGTAGTCAATCAAACTACTATGCTAGCAACAGAAACTTTGGCTATTAGCGATGTGCTTAAAGAAGCTGTGCGAGTAAGAAGGGGGGACTCGCAGCTGAAGGATTACTTTGCTGATACTCGGGACACGCTATGTTATGCGACTTGGGATAATCAGGAAGCTGTTAATGGAATGATCTCTGCTGGTGGAGATGTGGCTATCGTCGTTGGTGGCTATAACTCATCTAATACATCTCATTTGGTTGAATTGCTTGAAGAGCACTATCCAACTTACTATGTGAAGGATCCCTCTGACCTAATATCTAGATCTAGAATTAAGCATCTGAAATGGAGAACGGGAGAGGTCGTCGAGAGCGAAGATTGGCTACCTCATAAACCTTGTTTAACTATTATGATAACAGCTGGTGCAAGTTGCCCAGATTCAATAGTTGATGCTGTTATCTCGAAAACTGCTGAGTTATTGGGGGTAGATACGAAGATCTCTGATGCTATTAGTACTCTTCAGGAACAGATAGCTTCTACAGGAATCTCCGGTTTATAGGGTTTATCGGTATATCTTATAGGACTTTTATAATTCGGCACTTCCCGTCACTTCGGTTGGTTGGTATATAATTATAGTATGAGAAGAGATAGTGGATTCACCCTCCTAGAACTATTAGTTGTCATGACAATGATAGGAATATTGTCATATTTAGGGTTAACCTCTTTTTATGTCTATAAATCAGATGCTGCTTACAGTGTAGCAGAGTCTGTTCTCCGTAATGCGCGTGTCGCTGTGGAAGCGTCGTTAAATGATATTGATAATCCTCCGGCTGCCGTGGATTTAGTTCAGACAGCATCTGGAAAAATTACAAATCAATCTGCAAGCCAGTATCTTCCCGGGATGCAGTTGCCTAAAAATATAAAGATCACCGTTGTCTATGATCCAAGCTGTGCAGAAGCTGGATGTCAGTCTGATTTCTTAGAAGTTAGGCACTGTCTCGGTAAAGAGTATTTACAATGGGTGAGGTTCGGTGATGGCACGGAAGCACAACTAAACCATCTTGCCGGAGTTGGGTGTTAAATTAATTAATTTCAAGGTTATTAGATATGAAGTTATTTGATGTCTGCGGCATGGGATCCGCATTGGTAGATATTCTTGTTGATGTTAGTGAAGAGCGAGTCAGTGAGCTTGGATTTAAAAAAGGCAGTATGGTGCTTACTTCTGCCGAAGAGCAGAAGGCTTTATTGGCATTAGTCGATGATGGAAAAGCAAAGATTGTTAGTGGTGGTTCCGTCGCTAATTCCGTTGTAGCAATCTCTCAGCTCGGTGGAAAATCTGCCTTAATTAATAGAATAGGCCAGGATAAATATGGAGCTATCTATGTTGAGGAGAGTGAGTCTCAAGGTGTCTCAATTGTAAATGAACCTATTCCTGGAGAGATAACTGGAACCTGTGTTTCGCTGATTACTCCGGATTCTGAACGAACAATGCGTACCTGTTTAGCTACTGCAGCACTACTGGATCCAAACTCTATCAAGGAAGAAGCTATCTCAATATCAGAGTGGTTATTTATTGAGGGCTATCTATTTGCCAATGGGCAACAAGCACTCGCAGCTATAAGCAAAGCTGTTTCAATAGCAAAAAGTAGCGCTACAAAAATTGCTGTTACATGTTCAGAGCCTTGGGTAATCTCTGCTTTTAGTGCTCAGATTAAAGAGGTTATTTCTCAATCAGATCTGATCTTTGCAAATGAGCATGAAGCGCGTGCTCTGACAGAAACAGAGAGTGCAGAACATGCTTTTGAAAAACTGGCAGGAGATTTAAAGAATGTAGTCGTAACTGATGGTCCAAATGGAGCTTATGTTGCGTGGAATGGAGATAGATTCCATACCCCAGCATTTGCATGTACTCCTAGAGATCTTACAGGTGCTGGTGATATGTTTGCTGGCTCTTTCTTGTATGGAGTCACGCATGGAGAAGATCCTCGCAAGGTAGTAAGAGGTTCCTGTTTCCTAGCAAAAGAAGTGATTACTAGGATCGGAGCTCGATTGCCAGAGGGCGCACGAAGTTATTGGGATCAGTCATTTGCGAGTTAGTTAGATTTGATCGCGGTCAGTTAGTGGATACTTACTGAATCGGGGGTTAGTGAAAACGCTATTCCGTAAAGAAAGCGAAAAGCTACTAATTATAGTTTCGTTGTCTGAAGACGAGATGAAGCTTTTTATCGAGGTCTCAGTAAAAGACCCTCATCTTCATGATCTTCTAGTTGAGAAGGGAGAGATCTTGCAGATGATCTCTCCACCCTTGGATTCTGCTCGTTTAGACCATGATATAATAAAAGATATTGCTGAAAGACTTTCTCGTAAAGAAACCACAGGAGAGCGAAGAATAGCAAAGGGAAGAGGAGCCTCTCCGGGACGAGACGGAAAGATTTTGTGGTTGATAAAACCATATCGTGGTGAGTTAGGAATGTCTCAGCGTACCACTAATGATTCTGTCGATATTCGAGAGTTACATCTCTTTGATAATGTTGTTACTGGTGCAATTGTTGGTAGAATCTATCCCCCACATTTAGGAGAGAATGGAGAGACTGCACTAGGGAAGCCAATTAAGGCACAATCTTCAAAACCAGCGACGTTAAAGATAGACAAAACACTCATTAAAATTGCAGCAAAAGAGCATGAGTATGAAGAGATTGTTGCTCAGCAAGATGGTGTGTTGGTCGAGCAAGCTGGGATATGGAAAATTGCTGATGTTTTAAAGATCTCTAAGGATCTCGATCTTCGTTTCGGTAATTTAGATTTTATAGGTTCGATTGAAATTTCCGGAGATGTGTCGCCTGGTCTTTTGGTGAAAGGAGTGAAAGGTGTCAGGGTATCTGGGAATTTGCAGCACGCCTATTTAACTTCGACATCTGGGCAAGTCATAGTGGATGGATTCGCAACAGGAGATCAGGGTGGACATATTGTGGCAACAAAAGGAGTTCAGGTTTCTGTTGCGCATAAACTTATGATTGAGAGTGGTTCTCTCGTGACAATTAAGAAAGCAGCACTTGATTGTGTTATTCGTTCTCAAGGAGTGATCTTTGCCCAGAATGCACAGATAGTAGGTGGGAGGATCTTGTTAGTAGCAGGTGCAGATATTGGGATACTTGGAAATGATGCAGGCATTAATACTGAATTGGTGATCTGTTCTTCAGTTGAAGCTACAAGTGATTTTACTAAATTACTCTCTGAGATTGCCTCGCATATGAAAGCAGTTGAGTTAGTTGAGCTTCATCTCGGGCCTTATGCTCACAAAAGTAGTCGTATTAGTAATCTGAAAGACCCTCTAAGAAAAAAGATAGAGGTATTACTTGAGAAGCGAGATCTGCTTTCTCGTAGTCTTGGAGTATTGGAAGAGCGCCGTAAAAAATTACTATCAGATGGACTCTCTGATCAGATAGTTCGAGTCAATATTAGAAAGGTCCTTTATCCAGGTGTTGTAATAAGAGCTGGGGAAGATCTCTTTTCTCCAAAAGATATGATTAAAGGTCCCGTATCAATTGAATACTCTAGGGAGTCACATACTTTTGAATCTAAACCAATCGTAGAATTTGAGATATCGAAAGATCTTAAGAAGGGAGGGAGAAATGTCACCTGATAAAAAGCTTGATCAAGTTGGAGAGTTGTTGATAAATGCCTGTAGGAGAGATGTTGGAGTTCTGTCTGGCTCTTTCTTATGTCAAAGTCTTTCCTCGTTAAATCCTAGAGTGCCGCTCTGTGTTTCTACTGATACAAAAGTAGAAAAGGTTTTAGAGATCTTGAGAGACAACAAGATTGGATGCGTTTGTGTTACAGATCAGTCAAATAAATTGGTCGGAATTTTTTCAGAGAGAGATTGTTTAATTAAGATTACTAGTAAGTTTAACTCGGCACTTAATGAGCCGATTGAATGTTACATGACTAAGGATCCAGTTACTCAAACATCTGATGGAACTATAGCGTTTACGCTAACTTTAATGTCAGAGGGGGGCTTTAGACATTTACCTGTGGTTGATGAATCTGGTAGCCCAGTTGGTATGATATCAATTAAAGATGTTATTGATGCGATAGTAAGCAGGTTCTTTAGTGATCTGGAAGCAATGACAAATATAGGATAAATAAAAATCACGAATTGATAACATATTGAATTTATTCAAGTCTTTTGTTTGTTTATCGCTAAGAAAAGCGTAAAATTAATGAGCAATTTCAAAGCTTAATGCTCATAACATTAGTATAGAAATAGTTTCGTTTGGTTTTCGGCGTTTTCTCCGGTTTTAAAATTTAATAAGTTCGGGGAAGCCGCAGATGTCGATCAACCTATCTAATATATCTACGCAAGCAAATAATTCGAAAAGCCAGACCGGTGGTGCAGCGTTTTGGGTAGTGGTGTTTCTATTAATTGGATCAGGTCTTTTCTTTATTCCAGAGCTAATTGGCTTAGTAAAACCAAAGAGCAATTCTGTCCAGCTAGTTCAGAAAGTTGATGGGAGTGATGCTCAGCGTTCTGAATTAAAAGGAGATGTAATTAGGTCAGATTCATCAGAGGAAAGAGCACGTCTTTCATTGCCAAAGTCACGAACATCTAAAGCAAGCCATGTTCGATCATCTAGTTCAGAAAATCAGCCGTTGAACTGGAAGACTGTCTCTGATCGTCGCAACATGGGAGAGATTCAAGTAGCAGCAAAGATGGCAGGTCAGATAGCAAACTCTCTTCCAAAGTCTGCAGTGCGCTCAAGATATGCATTAGCAAATTTTAAAAATGGAGTTAACCGTGTAGTTTCTGGGCGTGATCGAGCTATGCCTGTAGGCGATGCTGTTAACTATTTCGCTCTTTTAAAAGCTGATGTTAATACAGCCTTTGATAGGGAAGGGATTACAGGAGAGCCAGCGGTTGCTTGGAGGCAGATATCATTAGGGCCAGTTATCGATAAAGCGATGAATTCTCCACGTCCGATCTTTGATCCCCAGATTAGATTGACATGGATTAGTGCCAAAAGAGAAGCTCGTCGAGGAGCGCCGGATATTTATAAGCCAGCAAAGATTTCAGCAACTGGATATCTTATCGGTGCAGATGTTGGGCGATTAGAGATTGTTTCAGAGAGAGGAGTTCCGCTTAAGAGAGTTTCTATCTCTTCCAAATCTACCAATGGCTATCGCGCCTTTAAGATTAAGGCTTCATCTGATCAGCCAGTTATTTTGAAAGCTACTCATATCGATGGCAGGGTATTCTATAAAAAATATAGATTCGATGGCCGTTTAGATGAATTTCATTTCACAGGGAAGGAGTACTTCATCCCATATCCAATGCAGGAGTTTAAAAGTGGTGTTACCCCTGTAAAGTTTGATTCCCGTCTTGATAATCACTTTGCAGTTGGTTCTTCTGCGGTATGGAAGACTGGGTTCTTCTCTAGAAAAGGTGCCGTTTGGACTGAAAATCTCTCTGGATCTGACGAAGGTCGGTTGTTTTCCAAGTTTTAGTTAATTAGTGTGATTTAAAGTTAGCTTAATACTAGTGAATAGCTAGATAGCAAACTTATTCGATTAGCTAATTTGCTGCTTCACTTAGTTTAATTAGTCCTCTGAGTGACTCTATCTGTAGTGATGCGCTACCTACTAATGCTCCTGCGACTAAAGAGCTCTCTATTATCGCTTGGAAATTATCCGGAGTGACACTTCCTCCATATAGTATTGGAGCAATCTGACCACCCATAAGCTCTATGGCGATCTTGTTTATTTCGCGATGAGTTTCCTCGATCTCTGAGCTATTTGCAGAAAGGCCACTTCCTATCGCCCAAACTGGTTCGTAAGCTAATGTTATCTGAGGGATCTGTTCCTTTGGGATGGCAGAAAGTAGAGGTTCTAGCTGTTCAAAAAGAACCTCATGAGTTCTTCCTGCTTCACGCTCGATATTTGTTTCTCCTACGCAGAAGATAACTTCTAATCCATGTTCTAGTGCGCCGAGTGCTCTTTTAGCACATAAAGTTGCTGTTTCTCCAAATTCAATTCTTCTTTCAGAATGTCCTACAATTGAGAAGCTGCATCCGAATTCCTTGAGCATGGTAGGGGAGATCTCTCCAGTAAATGGACCTTTATCGCTCCAATGTACATTTTGAGCCCCAATCTTAACTTTTGATCCCTGAGTAATTTTTACTACATCTGGAATAGCTAAATGAGTCGGTGCTAACCAAACAGATGTAAACTTTAATTCTTGGCACTCAGCGACAAGCTCCCTAGCAAGAGTCCGTGAGGACTCCATGCCAAGGTTCATCTTCCAGTTGCCTACAATTCTAGTAAGAGCCATTAAAGGTTTTTCGCTATATGTGAACAGACATCTATCATTCTAGCAGAGAAGCCCATCTCATTGTCGTACCATGCGATTACTTTGACGAGGTTCCCACCGATTACCATTGTTGAGAGGCCATCAACAGTCGAAGATACAGTTGTTCCAACAAAATCAACAGAAACAAGTGGTTCGTCTGTATATGCTAGGACTCCTTTTAGAGTAGATTCAGCAGCAGCCTTTAATACAGAATTAATCTCTTCCTTTGATCCTGGCTTTCAAAGCTAAGCAACAAAATTAACTACTGAACCATTAGTATTTGGAACGCGAACAGCAAAT
>CAZTER010000058.1:0-8072 GCA_964612045.1 uncultured Bdellovibrionales bacterium | reverse complement strand
ATAAAAGTTTCGCCAACAGTTAGAGCTAATATTACAGAGGCTAATATAGAGGATAATATTAATAACTTCTTCATGACCAATCACTTTTTGATATGGAGTTGTCGGCTTCAGTGGAGATCGTTGTTAAGGATAGTTTCGAATCTGCTATATGAACTACTCGATCAGCTCCCTCTCTAATTAAAGCTAAATCATGGGTTACCAATAATACAGAGATGCTCTCTAATTTTAACCTTTTTAGATATCTTCTAAATGATTCTTGACCTTCGATATCAAGTGCCATTGTTGGTTCATCAAGTAGAACTATCTTTGGCTTACATACTAAGGCAGAAGCTAGGTTTATCCGTTGTAGCTCTCCCCCACTCAATGAAGATACTCTTCTATTTACAAATTCCCTTGCTCCGACGAGATCAAGGATCTCAAGAATATAGATCTTATCTTGCTCAGTTGTGCTTAAGGGATATCTACAAAAAGCTAGATATTCACTTACTTTAATAGTTGGAGGAATAGTTAGTATTTGAGGGGCATATCCAATTAGTTTTGCTCGATCTGAAGCTGAGTATTCCTTTAGTTTTTTCCCTTCTAACTTAATCTCTCCTGATGTTGGGGTTAGTATTCCTACTAAAGTTTTGAGTAGAGATGTTTTCCCTTGACCATTACTTCCTATGATCGCTATTGATTCACCTATTTCTAAAGATAATGAAGCCTCTGCAAGGATCTTTCGTCCAGCAATTGATATCCCTAGGTTTTGTAACTCTAGAATAGGACTCATCGGAAGTTATTGAATATCTCCTCTAATTTTTGATTAAGCTGTAGAAATGCTGGGCCTCCAGACCAAGCTGATGGATCAGATAGAGTAACAATCTGTCGATCTCTGAGATTGGGTAGAAGCTTCTGCCAGTTTTCTCGTAGTTCATGCTCTAGAGTCAAATAGTTCTTACTTTCCGGGTTAATATGGATAACTAGATCTGGAGGATCTTTAATAATTGCTTCCATCGGATATGAAAGGAGTGGAGTAGTTAATTTATGACCGACAACTTCAGCATTAAGCTTCCTCGACAATTCAAAATATACGCTATCTTGTCCAGAGACATACATAGTACTGAATTCAGATCGATCAGGTAATCCGACTATAAACATCACGGATAGCGGGCTTTTGTTTAATGATCTGTTATGAGCATCTTGCAACTGAGCTTGCATATCTCTAACTATCTGCTCGCCCTTTTCTTTGACATTACAGATCTCAGCTATTTGAGAGATTGAATCTATAATTTGGATCAGAGTTTGCTGCTTTACTACTACTTCATTTTGTCCGAGTTTCTTTAGAGTTATGCCATCCCTGAAACTTTCGTTTAGTAAGAAAACAATCGATGGATCTAGTTTAACAATCCTCTCATAATTTAGATCTTGAAAGCCTCCGATGATTGCTGGATTTTGAGTAAGGCTATTCTTGTTGCAAAATCTAGTAACTCCAACAATATGTGACGATAGCTCTAGCAGCTTTAAAGTATCTGTTATGCTCGGTGCTGTAGAGATAACTCTTTCACACTGAGCATATGCTTCGTTTATTTTGATAAGATAAGAGAGGATTAAGCAGTGAAGTGCGAATAAAAGTCTAAGTAGATATTTTACGGCACTTCCCCTGGTTCTCACTTAAACTCCATCAAAGCTCTTCTTAATACCGATTAATGCTGATGCTCCTGGTGTTCCATAACCATATACATCCTCATATTCCTCGTCAAAGAGGTTCTCAAAGCGAAGATAGACGATCGTGCTTGGATCTACAGCATATTGAGTAACTAGATCTGCTGTAACATAGCTATCAAGAGTTGTCCTTGTAGATGGAACTGTTGAGAAGTCGTTATCTTCTCTGCTTCCTACATATCTGAGGATTCCTCGGATTGTAGTCTTGTCATCGATTGCTAAACGAGCAGCTATTGTCGCTCTATGAGGAGCTCTTCTTAGGAGCTCATCGGCTGCATCTGCATCCCAAGTTTTTAGTAGAGTGTAATTAAACTCTACATCAAAGATCGTACTTGGTGCCCATAATAGAGAGGTCTCTATGCCTTCTGTCCTTGCTTCTCCGACTCCGTAGAACTTAAAGGAGTTCGGATCAAACGAGATCATATTATCTATCTGATTATGGAAATACGATACTTTAATTGTCGAATCTACATCTGAGAAATAACGCTCAGCACCGATGTCATAGCCGCGGCTTGTTTCTGCATTCAGATCTTCATTTCCATAAATTGAGTATCTCTGAAAGAGAGAAGGCGCTTTAAATCCAGTTCCATAGTTAAATGTTAGTTTGCTTATTGCTGGTTCTAAAGTCCAAGCTAAACCACTCTGCCAACTCGTCTCATCACTGAATCCTTGATGACTGTCATATCTAACTCCAGCACTTGGAACGAGGCTTTCTGTTAGACGATGAGTAACGTGAGCAAAGGCGCTGGTACTATATGTGCGCTTTGGATCTAACTCTTCACTGTAGGTAAAGGTAGGATCTTCGAGTAAATATTCAGAAGATCCTCTTTCTCTCTCCTGCTCTACTCCAAGGATCGCTTTTGTCGCTTCGCTTAGTTTCAATTCATTGTTAAACGCCATCTGAATAGAAGATCCCTGATACTTACTTCTCTGAAATAGTGTTGAATTCTGATCAGGATCATCGTCATCATCTAGGGTATGATCAGCTAGCGATACAGCTAAGCTTGGGATCCACACCTTCTCGAAAAATTCTCTTTTAAACTCACCTCTTAGAAATATATTCTCGTTCTCAAGGCGGCGGTTAGGATCATCACCATATGCGCCACCAAATTGATCGAGGTCTGAGTCTGAATAAGAGATACGTGAAGTAAGGTTTAGTTCCGTTCCCTGTTCTGGTGTCGCTTGGAATCGCCCTGTAAATCCAGTGAAGCGAAATCCATCATCTTCCTTATTTCCATACCTTTTACCTGCTGAAGAGATTCCGGAGCTTTCTTTATGAGAGAGTGTCGCTGAATAGTTAAAGAATGGATTTTTTCCAGCGACAGTGCCTGCAGCAGAGATAAGATCATAACTTCCTACCTCAAGCCGTGTTGATGCTTCAAATGGTTTCTTTGGAACCGCACTAAAAAACTGGATAACACCACCGATTGCTTCTGAACCGTAGAGAACTCCCTGTGGTCCTCTGACTACTTCGATTCTCTCAATTCCATCTAATGAAAAATCTCCAAGATTAAAGAATTTAGCATTTGAGATCGGATTATTTAGTTCGATTCCATCTAGAAGAACTAAGGTATGCTCAGAGTTTGCTCCACGAAGAAATGCGGCAGTATTTCCTCCTTGTGGACCACTTCTTACGATATCAATTCCAGGGATAGAGCTTAAAAGCTCTGCTGCGTCATCAGTATGATACTCTTCAATGTCGCTCTCTTCGATAACAGAAGTTGATGCAGAGAGGTCTCTCCATTCTGTTGGATACTTATTAGCAGTAACAAAAACGTCGATCTCTTCGTCCTCTGCAAAGGCTGAAGATCTAACTAGATCTATGGGAAGACATATTACGAGAGAGAAAAAACAGAGGTGCAGATAGTACAAAGATAGATAACGAGCATGAGCCAGCATGAGTGCCTCCAAAGTAAATTGAAATGAGAGATACTTTCTATTTAACCCCCGATCCTCGAGAGGTTTTAATAAAATAACGACAAGTAGGTCTTCTGGCTCAGAGCTTCATTTCGTCCCCCTTCCCATTACATAGTGCCAAACACTTAGTAACAGTGGAGTTAATGACAAGATGGTAAGAATTCAGAGAACTCTTACATGCTCAATACAGCGGCGGGACCGCGACGGACTTACACCGTTCTTCCCTTGGGCTTATCGCTAACGAGAAGCTGTACCCCTAAAAGGTTAAGGAATCAAGAGATTAATAAGATTAGAAGTCTCGCATAAAACAGATCTTCATCTTTCAAATGATATCTCAGAGCTTCAAGCTCTGTATTCAAATGCGAGAAATTCTTCAGCAGCTTGCAGTGTTATGACTCAAGAGCTTGTTCAATATCTTGTAAGAGATCTTCAAACTCCTCTATTCCAACAGAGATTCTAATTAATCCATCAACAAGTCCGATCGCTGCACGTTGTTCTGCTGGAATGGAGGCATGAGTCATAGTGGCTGGATGTTCTATTAAGCTTTCAACACCGCCCAAACTCTCTGCCAAGGTAAAGATCTTAACTTTACGCAAAAATGAATCTGCATTAGACAATCCACCTTTAATGATAAAGCTAATCATCGCTCCACCACTTGTCATCTGCTTCTTTGCTAGCTGATAACCGGAATGAGACGGAAGGCCTGGATAATAAACCTTCTCAACTTTTGAACTCTTTTCTAAATATGTAGCTAGTTTAGATGCTGATTCACAGGCTTGTTTCATTCTCACAGCCAGAGTCTTTACGCCACGGTGTACAAGGAAACAATCAAATGGACCTGGCACAGCACCAACAGCATTTTGAATAAACTTTAAACGATCACTAATTTCTCCACGTTCCTTCAATGCGACAACTCCGTGGATAACGTCTGAGTGTCCATTTAAATATTTAGTTGCGGAATGAATAACGATGTCAGCACCGAGAGTTAATGGCTTCTGAAGATATGGAGAGGCAAAGGTGTTATCCACTACAACTAGTAGGCCATGTTGCTTTGCAGCTTTAACAATCCCTTCAATATCAATGATTTTTAATAGAGGATTAGTCGGAGTTTCTATCCATACCATTTTTGTATTTGAGCGGACTTCCTTCTCTAATCTAGTTGGATCTTCAAGATCTAGATAGGAAACCTCTAATCCACATGTGGTCTTTCTGACTTTATCAAAGAGACGAAAAGTCCCACCGTAAATATCATCAACAGCGATTACATGACTGTTTGTAGGAAGAAGATCTAAGATTGCAGAGGTTGCAGCAAGTCCTGAAGAGAAGGCGTATGCAACTGCTGCATCTTCCAACGAAGCAATACATTTTTCCCATGCAGTACGAGTTGGATTGCTAGAACGAGCATAAACATATCCTCTATGTTTTCCTGGACCATCTTGAGCATAAGTTGAAGTTGCAAATATTGGAGGGATTACCGCTCCGGTAACTGGATCTGGCTCAGATCCATCATGAATTGCTCTAGTCGCAAATCCTAGCTCTTTTTTATCTGTCATAGTGAACGCCTTAAATGAAGTAGTAGATCCATCTTGGTTACAATACCGTAGAATCTTGTGTTATCAGCGATTAAAGCTACCATACCCTTTTCAAATAAAGGGATAAGCTTTTCAACTTTATCTTTAGGATCGATGATCTCTAAGTTAGAGCTCATAACCTCTGAAACGGGAGCTTTAAATTTAGAAGAATCCTTATAGATCGCCATTAGAAGATCTGATTCATCAAGAATGCCAACAATCTTCTCTCCATCTACGACAGGCAGTTGAGAAACATCATAGGCTTTCATTCTAGCATATGCAGATTGAATGCTTTCTGTCGGTCCAATAACGATGGCATCCTTAGCTGAATGTAATCTAGATATAAGATCTCTTAGATCTCCAAATTGGTCACGATTTAATAATCCATTCTCATGTAGCCAGGTATTGTTATACATCTTAGAGATGTATCTTTGTCCGCTGTCGCAAATAAAAGTGACCACTCTTTTCGGAGTTTTTTGTTCTCGGCAATATCTCAATGCTGCGGCAATTAAAGTTCCAGAGGAAGATCCGCCCATGATTGCATTTGTTTTCAATACTTCTCGAATTATATCGATACTCTCTTTGTCTGGAATTGAATAGGTTTTAGAGATCAGCGAGAAGTCAGCAACAGGTGGAATAAAATCATCCCCTATTCCTTCCACTAACCACTGTCCGGCTGTTTCTTTGATCTCTCCGGTCTTCGCATAATGTGCGAGAATTGAGCCAACAGGATCTGCTAAAATCATCTCTACGCTTGGAGCAACCTTCTTAAAATACCTTCCTAAGCCGGTAATCGTACCGCCTGAACCAACTCCACAAACTACAGCATCTAGCTTTTCATCCATTTGAGACCAGATCTCTGGTCCAGTAGTTAATTCATGGGCTAGTGGATTTGCTTCATTCGCAAATTGATTTACATACCACGCTCCTGGTATTGAGGCTGCAATACTAGCGGCCTTGTCCTGGTAATGATCAGGATGGCCTTTAGGAACATCTGTTCGAGTTAAAACAACCTCAGCTCCTAAAGCTTGCAACTGCTGAATCTTTTCCCTAGTTACCTTATCAAAGATAACTAGGATTATTTTATATCCTTTCTGTCCAGCAACTAGGGCAAGTCCTAAGCCGGTATTTCCAGCAGTAGCTTCTACTATTGTGCCACCAGGTTTAAGAAGCCCCTTATCTTCAGCATCTTTAATCATGGTCATGGCGATGCGATCTTTGATCGAGCCACCAGGATTTTGACTTTCAAGCTTTAAAAAGAGCTCGCAGCAGCCTGTATCGATATCTTTTAGTTTTACAAGAGGGGTGTTGCCGATTAGTTGAAGCACGTTCATATTCCGTCTATCCTACAATTTGTAAGAAAACCTAGCAAACATAAAGCCGATGTCGATCTTAAGATTATACCTCCTCTCTGCATTAATTATCGCAGTACATTTCCTAGCAGTCTCGCGTGGATTTTATTTTATCGGCCCAAACCCAATATCTAAAGTGATCGATTCTGCGATCTCAGTGGCAGAGACAGGATCTTTCTCTTCTCCTCACTATTATAAACTTATGGAGGAAGTTCGAAGTGCAAGTTTAGATATTGATGGTTTAGTTTGGCAGGATATTGCATCAATCGGTCGAAATGGGATTCTCTTGCCGAAACATTCGATTATCTCTCCGATCATCTCGGCGCCATTCTATAAGTTTTTTGGTTTTGGAGGATTGTATCTCTCTCATTTCTGTATCGTTCTCACGCTTCTTCTCTCCTTAATATCTCTCTTTGAAAGATACTTCCCAAATAATTTCCCGCTGCCGATCTTTTTTTTGGCGTTATTTGCTCTTAATCCGATCGTTCTCTTCGAGTTAGGGATATATGGCTATGACATTCAGATCGCTACATTTGTAATCGCAGGATTAGCTCTCAGTTTTTCTCGCCCACTTCTCGGTGCCGGTCTCCTCGCTCTGTCAGTATTTATTAGGCCTAGCTCAGTAATACTATTGTTCCCTCTTCAGGTACTACTGTTAACTCTTGGAAGTAGCGCATTCCCTCCATTTTCAAAAAAGCGCTTCTTCGATCTTATTATGGGAACAGCGATAATTTATGGTGGATACGGACTTGTCATGTGGATCCTTTATGGTACTCCATTGACGACGCCTTATCATAACCTTCCAGAATTTGTTCGAGGAGCGATAGGGATCTCTAATCATCCATCAGGTGGGGATCTTTCCTTATTATTTAAAGATCTGAAAGCCAAGTTATTTAATTTGGATGTTGGATTAGTCTATGCGGCTCCAATCCTAATCTTTTCCTTTATTATCTTCTTTGTTAAGGAGCTATCGATCTGGTCTCGCCTATCAATCTTCGCGACTGTTCTAGTCTCACTTCTCTTCGTTTATTCTTATTCAATGTGGGATCTTGTCGTTCCAAGAATTTTCTATCCGATCTCACTTATCTTATCGACATTTGTGATTGGTTGGATTGGAAGGGTTTTGCGAAATCGTTAAAAATCAGCAGGTCAAAGAAGAAGCTATTTACAACTCCTCTCTCGCCCAAGCCGTTGCAAGTGAATCTGCATATTCATTCCACAACCACCCATTATGAGCTTTGATCCATTTCAAAGTTACCTGAGGGTGAGCTTTGTGTAGAGCATAAAGCTCCTTTACTAGATCTAGATTCTTAATAGGACCATCTTTTCTTACCCAACCACGCTTCTCCCAACCAGAAGCCCATTTATTAACGGTGTTCACGCACAGTTGGCTGTCGCTATATATATCAACTACTGAATCTGGCTTAATTAAAGAGTATGCCTTTATTAGAGCAGTAAGCTCCATTCTGTTATTGGTGGTATCTGGATCGTGTCCATGGAGCTGGGTAACTACGGTGCCATTTTCCACATA
>CAZTER010000057.1:0-8098 GCA_964612045.1 uncultured Bdellovibrionales bacterium | reverse complement strand
AGTTTGATAGCTATTCCTTCTTTCAAAGTTATTTTGAGTAGCACTTGAGGTGTCTATTAAACTCCTCATTTATCAAAACAGGAATTAAGCCTGCTTTGATTGGATGTATGAAGTTACATCACCTACTGTTTGGATCTTCTCAGCATCCTCATCAGGGATCTCCATGTCATACTCCTCTTCGAGAGCCATGATAAGCTCAACGATATCGAGAGAGTCTGCACCTAGGTCTTCAATAAATGAAGCCTCTAGAGTTACCTCCTCCATGCTGACTCCAAGTTGATCAACAATAATACTTTTTACGCGCTCAGCGATCTCTTCTGACGAAGCCATTACGTTCTCCATAAACATTTTATCCAATGAGAGTTAACACCGGGCAGGACAACCCAAACCTTTATTAGGCTTGCGCCTCAGTGAGTACCGCCCTTTTTACAGTTTAACCGTAAGGGTAGTCAATAGCAGAACAGTAATCAAGTGTCGAGAGTAGCTATAAGCTAACTGTAAGTTAAGATTACCTTTTTAAAAGGTCTAAAAACTAACAAAATGCACATATTTACATGTACATTCCGCCATTAATCCCAATGGTCTGTCCGGTGATATATCCACTCTCTGAGCTTGCTAAGAACAGAACTAATGCTGCTACCTCATCCACTGAGCCAAAACGCCCTACTGGAATATTCTTAAGATAGGCTTCTTTAGTTCCCTCTGGCAAAGCAGCTGTCATATCTGTGTCGATGAATCCTGGAGCGACACCATTCACTGTAATATTTCTTCCGCCAATCTCTTTAGCTACAGCTTTTGTCATGCCTATTAAGCCAGCTTTTGAAGCGACATATGGTACCTGGCCAGCGTTCCCCATCTCTCCAACGATAGAGCTAATATTAATAATTCTTCCATATCTCGCGCGAACCATCAGTTTGGCAGCAGCACGAGAGCATAAAAAAGCGCCCTTCAGATTGGTATCAACTGTGAAATCCCAATCTTCATCCTTTAATCTAATTAATAATCCATCTTTAGATATTCCGGCGTTATTCACTAAGATATCGATCTGACCAGCAGATGCTTTGATACTCTCAAACGCGGCATCTACTTTTGCACTATCAGAAACATCGAATCCGATAGCTTCAGCAGTTCCACCAACCTCTTTACACAACTGCACCGTTTGCTCGGCTGCATCTGGACTCGATGAGTAGTTTACAAAAACTCGCGCACCAGCTCGTGCTAAGACAACTGAGACGGCCCGACCGATTCCACGGGAACCACCAGTAACTAACGCAACTTTCCCTTGCAAAGAACAGAATCCAGTCATAAACCTACCCTTTCTCTATTTATTATAAACTTATCTTTCCGACCCGTTTTGCTAAATTTACCGAATGCACTCCATGTGCTCGCTTTAGCTGAGATGAAATTGCTCCAACCATACCTTGCGCAGCTAAATTATCTGCGACCCTAACTGCATTTTCTATAGCTCTAGCGCCAGCAGCACCGTGACAAACAATACCGACACCGTTTAATCCGAGAAGTGGCGCTCCACCATGGTATGAAGGATCTAATTTTTCTTTAAATATTCTCTTTAATGCTCTCTTTGTAAAAAGCAATCCGATCTTTGTTGCAATAGAGCTCTCTGATTCAGACTTAATTGCATTTGCGACAAGTCGAGCACTACCTTCTATCGTCTTCAATACTATATTACCGACAAGGCCATCACAGACAATCACATCTGTATTTCCAGCTGGAACATCACGACCTTCAACAAAACCTATGAAGTTTAGATCTTCAAAGCTACGCAAACGCTCTGCTGTTTCTCTAAGAAGATCTGTGCCCTTTGAACTCTCACTTCCATTAGATAATATTGCTACACGTGGTGAATCATTCGCTGTTAACAAACGAGCGTAACAATCCCCCATGATTGCGAACTGAACAAGTTGTTCTGGTCTACAATCAACATTCGCACCACTATCTAAAAGTATTGTCGGGATTGAAGAAGATGCTCTTGGAATTGGAGTTGCAATTGCTGGTCGACTAACTCCAGGAATAGTTCCACAAACTGCTAATCCTGCAGCCATCATTGCTCCAGTATTACCAGGGCTAACTACTCCGGAAACCGCTCCTTCCTTCATCAACTCGAATGCAATTCTTACTGAGGAGTCTGTCTTCCCTCTAAGAACAACCGATGGAGAATCATCCATCGTAACAAATTGCGGAGCATGTTTAATCGAAATCTTTTCAGAGGTAGCTTTATTCTTACTAAGCTCCTCTGCTAAGAGGGCTTCATCACCAACTAATATTACTGGAATATCATTTTTTCTAACGGCGCTAACAGCGCCAGCAACTACACAGGCAGGACCGCGATCTCCTCCCATACAATCAACTGCAACAGGAAGCTTACCATTACCCACAGATACACCAGAGCGCACTAGGCGAAAGGAAGAACAATTGATACGAGACAACTTTCAAAAGCATGTCCTTGAAATTTCAAAGACGAAAATACTAAGAACTTATATCTTGATACGTGAAGCTATTAAGCCTCCGCATTATCTCCAGCTGGAGCACAGACCTGCTTTCCGCGATACTGCCCACAAGATGTGCATACTCTATGGCGAAGTACTGACTCACCACAGTTAGGGCAGATGATAGAAAACTTTCTGGTCAACCCATCATGAGAACGTCTATGGCCACGCTTTGAGAGAGATCTACGTTTCTTTGGTACTGACATAATTCACCGAATCTAAAATCAAAAAGTATCAAATGTTCCCATCGGATAGGGCCCATAAGGTAACACACCCTATAGGCAATCTCAAGCTTACCACTTAGTAGAGCCGTGAGTTGTTGGATGGCTAATAGGAACTATTGGCAACATCCTGATAAACCCTTGCAATGAGAGTCCGTAAACCCCCAAAAATCCTAGGAAAAGACCGATCTCTACCCCACCGATTGGGTTAATAGCTGGAGAGATACTAGGCATTACTATGATATACTTCTCTAACCATATTCCGATACAGATTATCAAAGCTACGATGCCATAAACCTTTGGTGTTCTCTTAACATCCCTACTTAAAAGGGTAATGAAAGGAATGATAAAGCATAGAGGGAATACCAACCAACCTAGGTAAACCCAAGGCATATTCCAATCTCTAGTGCGAAGGATCATCCACTGAGTCTCTTCAGGAAGGTTTCCATACCACTGTGGTAAGAATTGGCTGAAGAATAAATATCCCCACAACATACAGAATCCAAAGGTTAACTTACCTAGATCCCAACGTTGAGAATTTTGCAAAATTTTACCATAAACCTTATTCGAAGCTGAGATTCCGATCGCGATCAAACCGATAACAGCCCATGCAAGGTAGATATTACCAACAAACATGAAACCACCGAACATGTTTGATATCCAAAATGGGTCCATTGCCATAACCATTTCGAACGCAAAGAGTGAATAAACTACTGCATAAATCAGAACCATTATCGGAGCATTAAAGGAGAGTCTTCTCTGAAGTTCTGGAATCTCCTTCTCAGACCCCTGCCAACCTGCGCTAACAACATTGAAGAATGTGCCCATATTTACTTTCCATCCCTCAGTGCCACGCTTGCCCATCTGCTCGACTAGCATTCCAACATCACCACGGATAGACATTCTAACGAAGCGCCACATCATAAAGAATAGAAACGCCATCAAGAAAGCAAATCGGATATAAACAAAGGTTGGCTCCATCCAAAGCTCTTTTCCAGGAGCAGGATTTTTTGCCCAAGGAAAAAGATACTCACGGCCAGCCCATGTACACATGAGAAGTATCCAGGCCCATGGAAGGAAGCTGACATGCGCCTCTCCTATTCTGCGAATTGCTGGAGACCATGTAGCTCTAACAATCTGAAAGATCACTCCAGTCATTACGGCGCCGACTGAAAGACCCATGAAATACAATAAATTTGTATAATACGCGCCCCAAACTAACTCAGGCGCATGTCCAGCAATTAGTGCTCCAAAAAAAGTCACTACGCCGATTAAAACGAAGATCCAACAGATCCGTTTCAAGGTTTGCGAACCAGAGATTGGACCAGCACTAATTACGGAGTCCACATCAATTTTAACTATCTCAGCGTGCATAAACTCAGCCCTCTACCTATAACTTACCTAGCAACCTTTGCCTGAACACCTCTAATGTAATTCACTAGATCCCAGTGCTCCTGACTTGAAAACTTCCATCCGTATGCTGGCATGAGAGTACTCATGCTTCCGAAATGGATCGTTCCATAAATAAACCCATCTGACATCTGTCTATACCGCTCTCCAGTAAGATCCATGCTCGGCATAGCTGGATGTAGTTTAGCTGGAGTATGTTTTCCTTCTTCACTCCAGAAACCGTGACATACAGCACACTGTGATTCAAATAATCTCTTTCCACTAGCGACAGAAAGCTCATCTGCCTTTGTCGGATTAACCAAAGACTGTGCCTCTGCAAAGGACCCTACTCGTTCTGCAAGCGAACCAACTGGAACGCTATTGGGATCCTTAGGACGCATAATATGTCCAGCAAGATACTGACCAGATATCATGTCATCATTAAATGGAAGAGCAGAAGCGCCACTAGTAATGAGACCAGAGAAAACAACTGTAGTTAAAAAACTTATAACTATCTTCTTACAAAGCATCGCGAACCTCCACAGTCTCAGCACCAGAGGATTTCAAGAGCTCAGAAACCTTATCAACTTGCTCCCCGCTGCAACCTACGACAACACCAAAACGATCATCAGAGAATCGTGGATGGTAGCCAACTTTCCTTAAAATATCTGGCAACCTACAAAAATGTATCATTGCAGTTAGCGTAGCTAATGCACCGAATAAAATAGTGCACTCGTAACCAATAACAACAAATCCTGGCACAGAAACAACATCCTTTGCACTAACTCGAAGAGGCCAATCTAGTGAGCACAAAATTGGAAGTGCAAAACCAAATGTAATTCCAGTCAAAGCTCCGATTGCAGTGACAAATCTAATTGGGCTTTTACCTGGGTTAACAGCATCTTCTAATTCATGGTTTGCAAAAGGCGCAAATACGCGATGCTCAAGTTGATCTCCCTTAACTTTCTCGATCGCCTTGATGGTATCATCCATGTATTCAAAGACGCCTACTACTGCCTTCGGACACTTCATAAAATCCCCCTTAAACCTTAATGCCCGTGAGAGTCACCGCTTCTTCTCGGTGGCTCCATAATCTCTTTGATTTCGCAGATAGCTACAGCTGGGAAGAACTTAATGAAGATAGTCATCATTGTTCCAAACCAACCAAACGATCCGATCAAAATACCCCAATCAACCCAGGAGAAGTTATAACCACCCCAAGCATATGGGACATACTCACGTGCCAATGACTGCGCGATAATATTGAAACGCTCAAACCACATTCCGATATTGATTATTATCGAGAGGACAAAGAGGAATGGGATATGAGTACGTAGCGGCTTGAACCATAACGCGAGCGGCGCGAGACAGTTACAGAAAAACATTATCCAGAAAGCCCACCACATATCACCGAAAGGACGATACCAGAACTGATAACGCTCAAATGGGTTGTTGCTGAACCATGCCATGTAGAACTCAGTAAGATACGCATACCCTACTATTCCGCTGGTCAACATAATCAACTTACTCATTGCATCAAAATGCACATCTCGAATTAAGTTGTGCAGATTAAAGGTCGCTCTTAATGGAATTGCTAGAGTGATAACCATAGCAACACCAGAGAAGATCGCTCCTGCTACGAAGTAAGGCGGGAAGATAGTAGCATGCCAACCAGGAACAATACTCATAGCGAAGTCCCAAGAAACAACACTATGAACAGAGACTACAAGTGGAGTAGCAAAAGCAGCAAACAATAAGTAAGCAGCTGAAAAATGCTTCCACTGTCTGTTATTTCCTGTCCAACCTAATGAGGTAATAGAATAAAGAACCTTTCTAAAAGCAGTCTTTGCCCGATCTCTAGCAACTGCGATATCTGGAATTAATCCAATAATGAAGAAAGTTGCTGAAACAGTAAGATAAGTTGAGACAGCAAAAACGTCCCATAAAAGTGGAGATCTAAAGTTTGGCCAAAGAGCTCTCTGGTTAGGATATGGCATCAACCAATAAAAATACCAGACTCGACCAAGATGGATTAGAGGAAACAGACCAGCAGTAAGAACTGCAAAAACAGTCATAGCTTCAGCTAATCTATAGATCGGCATTCTAAACTTAGCGCGGAATAAATATAGAACAGCCGAGATTAGAGTTCCTGAGTGAGCGATACCAACCCAAAAAACGAAGGTTGTGATATAAAATCCCCAAGATATCGGATGTGATTTTCCAGACTCTCCGATACCGTTGATAATCTGAGTCGTCCATGCCCACGCACCGATTCCTACCATTGCAAGCATAGTGAACAGTAATATCCACCATCCACCTTTTGGCGGCTCTAACATTTTTAGAACGGTATCTGTTACCTCTTTATAAGTAACATCACCACCATGTATCTCTTTCTCATTATCTGACATACGCTATTAACCTCAGATCTCTACTCGAACTCTCTTCAAATAACTTACGGCTGGTTGGGTATTAATCCACTTATCGAGAACCTTATAACCCCTCTTATCGTGAGCTTTCTTACTTACCTCACTCTTAGGATCATTTAGGTTACCGAAAGATAAGGCCTTCGTTGGACAGCTCTGTACACACGCTGGCTTAACTTCGCCATCTTCGACCAAACGACCGAGATCTTTTGCTCGATCCTTAGCCTCAGCAATACGTTGAATACAGAAAGTACATTTTTCCATCACACCAAGACCACGCTTGGTAACATCAGGATTCAACTGCCATGACAACGGCTCTGGAGTCTCATACTCAAACCAGTTGAAACGTCTTACTTTGTATGAACAGTTGTTTGAGCAGTAACGAGTACCTACGCAACGGTTGTAAACCATCGCGTTAATTCCCTCTTCGTTATGATAAGTCGCATATACAGGACATACAGGCTCGCACGGAGCATTATTACAATGCTGACACATCATTGGAACAAAGCTGACCTGGAGTTCATCAGCCGAACCGTCGTAGTAACGCTCAATTCGTAGCCAAGACATCTCTCGACCTTTATAAACCTGAGCTTTTCCTACTACTGGAATATTATTCTCTGCATAACAGGCAACAACACATGCTGAACAGCCAGTACATGCTGCTAGATCGACAGCTAATCCCCAAGCATAAACTGGGTGCTCTCTCTGATTATACATCTGCTTGATATCATGATGCCCTTCACCATGAGAATCATGTCCACCATGACCACCACTTTCATGACCTAAACGATCAGCTAACTTTGCAGCAGCTGGCGAAGCCAAAACTGCTTCTTCCTGACCGATTCCTCGCTTCATTTCAGTATCGCTACCTTGCAATACTAGAAGCTTTGATTTTCCTCGACCACGAGAAAGTGTTCCTGTAGTTGAAAGGAGACTCAACGCAACACCCTTCTTTGCTACAACTGGAGGAATAAGATTAATTACATTTCCACAGGAGCTAACTTCTTTAGCATATCGTCCAAGTGCTGTGTGACCCTGACCAACTGGAACAGCAACAATATCCTCTCTTACATATGGAGTAAGATATACAGGAAGATTTACTTCACCATACTCATTACGCACTGTAACGATATCATTCTTGTGCAATCCTAAAGCATGCGCAGTATTAGGATGAACCTCTGCCCATGAATTCCATACTGCTGTAGTCAAAGGATCTGGAATCTCTTGTAACCATGGTCTGTTTGCTGAGCGACCATCGAAAGAATGGACTGAGAAATATGGATAAACATGTAGCTCACCCTTCCCAATATTAGCATGACTACCGTGAGCTTCTGGTGTTTCAATCTCTTTTAGTAAACCAACTAAGGATGATTTTACAGCGAAGGATCCAGTTGATGCAGTCTGAGCCTGAACAACGAAACCGCCACGCTCAACACTCTCTAACCAGAAACGATCAAAAGCAGTAGAAACGCCAGCGGCTGAATGAATGGACTTCCAACTTTCCTTTAGGAAGCTCTCAAAAGTAGGGATCGGAAGAGCACACGTCTGAAAGAGTGTA
>CAZTER010000056.1:0-8147 GCA_964612045.1 uncultured Bdellovibrionales bacterium | reverse complement strand
TAAACTGTTGAAATTATTATTTATTATTCTTGTAGCTGTGCCTTCTTCCTGGGCTCTAGAAGATCCAGGAACTCAGTTGAAAGATATTGGCATAACGCCGCGCTTGGGGGAGAAGCTAGATCTTTCAACTCAATTTATGGATCAAGATGGCAAGTCCGTAACTCTTCGAGAACTGACTCTTCCTGACAGACCAACTATAATAGTTCCAGCATATTACGATTGTCCTAGGCTTTGTGGATTACTTCTTTCTGGATTTAAGAAGCTTTTATTAGAGCTGCCACTTAAATTAGGTCAGGATTACTCTGTTGTTGTCTCTAGTTTCAATGTCGATGATACAGTGGATAAGGCTGCTAAGCGTGCCTCTGAATATCGTTCAGGTATTCAAGAAGTTGGAGGAGATCCACAAAAATGGCATTTTCTTGTTGGAAATAGAACCTCGGTTGATAAATTAATGACAGGTTTGGGGTTTAAATACGCGAAAGATGGTGAGGATTATGTTCATGCGGCAGCAATTTTTATTTTAACACCTCAAGGAGAGATTTCTCAGTATTTTGGAGGGATAGACTTCGACCCTAAAAACGTACGAATGGCTCTCGTCGAGGCCTCTTTCGGCACTATTGGTACGGTTATGGATCAAGTATTTTTATTTTGTTTCCGGTATGACCACCTCCAGGGCAAATATACTTGGGCTGCCTTTAATTTCATGAGGCTAGGAGGCTTTCTCACACTTTCCTTTCTTGTCTTCCTGATATACAGGTTATGGAGTCGAGAACGTCGGTCGAGAAGAGGTGTCTAAGTCTCATTTGGATCGTAGCTCTCTTCGTTTGTCGAAAGGATTGCATCAACTATGTTTCGTTTTTTGCCAGAGCAGGCTTCGGAAGTTGCTCCGAAAATCGATTGGATACACAATTTAATAACTGATTTGTCAGTGTTTTTCACTGTCGCAATCGTTGGCGCGATGATTTATTTCGCTATACGTTACCGAGAGCGCGATGGTAAACCACACGAGACCCCTCGAATTGAGGGAAGCCACTTGTTGGAGATAGTTTGGACAGTAGTCCCAACTATTATCTCCTTCATTATCGCATATTACGGAATTGTTTATTACTGGGATCTGCGAGCTGTTCCAAGTGATGCCCTTACGATCAATGTCAGAGCACAGAAGTGGAAGTGGGACTTCGAGTATGCAAATGGAAAAGCTACTACTGGAGAGTTTGTTGTTCCAGTTAATAAGCCTGTAAAATTAGTTCTGAAGTCACGAGACGTTCTTCACAGCTTTTTTGTTCCAGCAATGCGAGTAAAGAGTGATGCTATTCCAAATCGATTTACTTATGTTGCTTTTACTCCTGTAAAGACTGGTACATATCAAACTTTTTGTACTGAATATTGCGGAGATCTTCATTCTGCGATGTTGGCCAAACTCCATGTCGTTTCACAAGATGAATATGACCGATGGGTAAACGACAACAGCGAAGAGAAGTTGAAGCAGATGATGAAGCCATCTGATCGCGGTAAAATATTATATTCTCAGAAAGGATGTAACGCTTGTCACTCGCTAAACGGAACTCCTGGTGTTGGACCTACGTGGCTTAAGGCCTGGGGTAAATCTGGTGAATTTAGTGACGGAGCTAAATATTCATTCGATGAGAATTATGTTCATACATCAATCATCAATCCGAATTCTCAGATCGTAAAAGGATTCACTCCTAATGTGATGCCTTCTTTCGCAGGTCAATTATCAGACCCTGAGATTGAAGACTTAATCTCATTCATAAAGACTTTGGATGGATCTAATCCTGAGGCTCAAGCTGCTCCTGCGGCTGTTCCTGCAGCGGCAGGTGCGGATCTTGAGAAGATGTCTCCAGCAGAGAGAGGAAAGCATTGGTATGAGACCAAGCTCTGTATGACATGTCACAGTTTGGATGGTTCTCGTTTAGTTGGACCTTCCTTTAAAGGTATTTATGGTCGCTCAGAGAAGATGGTTGATGGTTCATCTGTCACCTCTGATGATGCTTACTTAAAGGAATCTATGCTTGCTCCTACTGCAAAAGTTGTAGAGGGATATCCACCTGCAATGCCAGCTGGCTTGGTAGATGAGAAGCAGGCCGAGGATCTTATCGAGTTCTTAAAGACAGTTAAATAATTCGCTCAAGGGAAGAAGTGTTATGAACGCACACGCAACAACTCACTCACACGGCTCTGATGCCCATGGGGATGATGTTAATTATCTAAACTGGAAAACTGGAATTTGGAGTTGGATAACAAGTACCGATCATAAGAGGATCGGAATTATGTATCTTGTTACTATTCTATTTTTCTTCTTCTTGGGTGGATTGGCTGCTCTTATCATGCGATTAGAACTCGCTAATGCTGGCCCGGACTTTTTAACTCCTAAAATCTACAATGTGATGTTCACTTTGCATGGCGCATTGATGATCTTCCTTTTTATAGTTCCAGGAATTCCTGCAACTATGGGTAATTTCTTATTGCCGTTAATGATCGGGGCTAAGGATGTTGTTTTTCCAAGGATGAATCTCCTTAGTTATTATGTCTATGTAGTTGGCGCAATTATGGCAATTATTGCGTTAATTATGCCAGCTTCAGGACATTTATTTGATATAACCAAATGGGCTGATACTGGTTGGACATTTTATGCTCCATACAGCATCGAGTCTGGTGGTGCGGTTGTTATGATGACAGCTGCAGCTTTTGTTCTAGGATTCTCCTCTATCCTAACAGGTTTAAATTTTATTGTTACGATTCATAAACTACGCGCTCCAGGAATGACATGGGGAAGATTGCCGGTTTTTGTTTGGGCATCTTATGCGACTGCAGTTATTCAGACTCTAGCAACTCCAGTTGTTGGAATAACGCTTGTTCTTCTAATCTGTGAGCGTTTATTCGGTATTGGAATATTTAATCCAAAACTAGGTGGTGATCCTGTTCTTTATCAGCATTTCTTCTGGTTTTATTCTCACCCAGTTGTTTACATCATGGTTCTTCCAGCCTTCGGTGTAATAGGAGAGATTATTCCTGTTTTCTCTCGCAAGCCGATCTTTGGATACAAAGCTGTATGTTACGCTACGCTTTGTATTGCAATCGCAGGTTTCTTAGTTTGGGCGCATCACATGTTAGTTGCTGGTATCTCTGATACTTCAGCGATTTATTTTTCAGCAATAACTTTTAGCGTTGCTATTCCTACTGCAGTTAAAGTTTTTAACTGGGTTAGCACTATGTATAAGGGTTCAATTAGATTTACGACTCCAATGCTTTTCGCTATGGGCTTCGTATTTTTGTTCATGATCGCTGGAACTACTGGTGTTTATCTTGCGACTCTAGCCGTTGATGTATTTTATCATGATACATACTTCGTTGTGGCGCATTTCCATTATACAATTCAGGGTGGCGCAGCAATCGGATTGATTGCTGCTTTATATTTCTGGTTCCCGAAGATGACCGGTAAAATGTATAGCGATACATTTGGGAAATTTACTTGGTTGTTAATCTTCGTAGGATTTAATCTTACTTTCTTACCGCAGTTTGTTCTCGGTATGGAGGGAATGCCAAGAAGATACTTTGACTACCTTCCACAGTTTGAGTCGATGCATAAGGTTTCTACCGTAGGAGCCTTTGTTAATGGACTTGGGTATTTCTTAGCTATTATGCATTTGGCGTGGATGGCAAAGTTTGGAAAGAAATGTGCAGAGAATCCATGGGAGTCTTTATCTATTGAATGGCAGTGTCCATCACCGCCACCGCATGAGAACTTTCATGAAATTCCAGTTGTTACTGACTGGACATATGGATATGGAAAGCCAGTAGAAGGTTCTTCGCACTAGGATTTATTGATTAGGAGAAATGGCATGACATGTTGTGCTGAAACACCTTCACATGATCACGGCAGTTGTGAAGTTAAACCGGGAGATCCGCCGCACGTCCATCACATGGATTCAAAGACTGCATATGATTCAGCCAAGCTTGGAATGTGGCTTTTTTTAGCGACAGAGATCTTGCTTTTCAGTGTTCTTATCGTTGCATTTATTCTCTTCAGACATATGCACTTAGAGCAGTTTCATCATGCTAGTAAGTCTTTGAACTGGCGGATGGGTCTGACAAACACAATAGTTCTTCTTTTTAGTAGCTTACTCGCGGCGTTGGCTGTTGATGCTGCTAGATTGGGAAATAATAAGAGGGTCTTCAACTTACTGATGGGAGCGATCGGTTGTGGAGGAATCTTCGTTATCGTTAAGTATTTTGAGTACTCTAAAAAATATGCTCATGGATTGTTTCCTGGTGGATCCGAGTGGTTCACTCCAGAATCAATGGAGCACTATAATATCTTCTTCGGACTTTACTATTGCATGACTGGACTTCATGCCTTCCACGTTATCGTTGGAATGGGGGTATTGGGTTGGGCAGCTTGTAAAGCACGAAAAAACCGATACTCAGGACGTTATTTTACTCCGGTTGAAATCGGAGCATTGTATTGGCATTTGGTAGACTTAATTTGGATCTACCTTTTCCCATTGTTATATCTAGTTGGATAAGATTTAAGGGGGCTTTATGTCATCTGGTAGCTGCTGCTCTAAAAACGAAGAAACTCATTATCACTCTCATGCAAAGTTATTTTGGGTGGTATTTGGTATCTTAATGGTGCTAACTGTTATCACAGTTGCTGCGTCACAGGTTGATTTCGGGGTTCTAAACTTTGTAATCGCGATGCTAATAGCTTCTGTAAAAGCCCTATTAGTTGCACTTATCTTCATGCATTTAAAATGGGAAGATTCGATAACTTGGCTATATGCTATTTTCCCAATAGCTCTCTTGCTCTTGATGTTGGGACTATTATTCCTAGATACACCATTTAGAACCGATCCTAAGGATCCGTTCACTTCAGGTGCAAGTGTTGGTACTTCTAGTCCAAGGGTGATAGAACACCACTAACTTATGACTTCGATTACAAGAACCCTTTCGTGTCTAGAATATCTAGAGGCTGAGAGTATTCAGATAATGCGGGAGGTCGCAGCCCAATTTGAGCGACCAGTATTATTGTACTCTGTTGGCAAGGATTCCTCTGTTCTTTTACGTTTAGCGCAAAAAGCTTTCTATCCTGGAAAGATACCTTTCCCTCTTCTTCATGTAGATACAGGGTATAAGTTTGATGAGATGTATCAGTTTCGAGATGAGCAAGCAAAGCTCGTAGGCGCTGATTTAATAGTTCACCGCAATGAAGATGCTATATCTAAAGGGGCCAATCCTTTTGATCTTGGAACTCAACGTTGCTGCGCTCTTTTAAAGACGCAAGGATTGTTAGAAGGTCTTTCTCGTGGTCCATTTGATGCAGCAATCGGTGGAGCACGAAGAGATGAAGAAAAATCTAGAGCGAAAGAGAGAGTTTTCTCTTTTAGAGATACCTTTGGTCAGTGGGATCCTAGAAACCAAAGACCAGAGTTGTGGAGTCTTTATAATGGGAAGATTAGGAAAGGAGAGTCTATAAGGGTTTTCCCTCTTTCTAATTGGACAGAGTTAGATATCTGGCTCTACATATATTTAGAAAAAATCCCTGTCGTTCCACTTTATTTTGCAGACAAGCGAGAGGTAGTCGTCAGGGGCGAACAGCTAATACCAGTTCGTCCTGGTGCCAGACTTCTTCCTTCAGAAAAAGTTGAATTAGTGAATTGTAGATTCAGAAGTTTGGGATGTGTTCCTTGTACTGGTGCCATTCGTTCTGAGGTTAAGGACGTAGAAGGAATTATCAAAGAGATTATAGCAATCAGAACTTCTGAACGAGCTACGCGTATAATCGATCATGACGGAGAGGGATCGATGGAAGTTAAGAAACGAGAGGGATACTTCTAATGGATCAGTCCCTTCAAGATTCTTCAAATATTAATTTAGAAGCAGCAGTAAGAGAGGCTACAACTAACTCGATCTTACGATTTTCCACTGCAGGCAGCGTAGATGATGGCAAATCAACGCTTATTGGAAGGCTACTATTCGACTCAAAAAATATATATGACGATCATATTGCCTCAATTGAAAAAGCTTCAAAGGGACAAGATGGTCCTATATCGCTTGCATTATTAACCGATGGATTAAGAGCTGAGCGTGAGCAAGGAATAACTATCGATGTAGCATATAGATATTTTTCTACCCCAAAGAGAAGATTTATCTTAGCGGATACTCCAGGTCATGAGCAGTATACCCGTAACATGGCTACAGGCGCGTCGACCGCAGATCTTACAATTATCCTTATCGATGCTCGCAAGGGCGTAGTAACTCAAACTAGAAGACATGCCTTTATTGCTTCTTTACTTGGAGTGCCAAGGTTATTAGTTGCTATTAACAAGATGGATCTTGTTGAGTATTCGGAGCAGGTATTTCAGCGGATTACAGAAGAATTTTCGCAGTTTGCAGTAAAGCTAGGTGTTAGAGAGCTCAAATTTATCCCTGTTTCAGCTTTAAATGGCGACAATATTGTCGATCATAGCCGATCTATGTCTTGGTACCATGGAGAATCAGTCCTTGAGTATCTTGAGAATGTGTATATTGGGGCAGATAGAAATCTCGTTGATTTTAGATTGCCAGTTCAATTTGTAGTTAGACCAAACCAGAATTACAGAGGATTTGCTGGTCAGATTTTGTCTGGTGCAATTAGAGTTGGTGAAGAAGTAATGGCGCTTCCTTCTGAACGGCGCAGCAAGATAAAAAGTATTGATCAGCTCGGACGAGGACTTAAGCATGAATCGCTAGAGTCGGCATGTGCGCCGATGTCGGTAGTTGTTACTCTAGAAGATGAGATCGATGTTTCTAGGGGGGCGATGCTTGTCAGAGCAAAAAATTTCCCCAAAGCGCATAATGACTTTGAATCAATTGTGATTTGGATGGGTGAATCCCCAATGGATCCGAAGAGGGAGTATCTTATTCAGCATACGAGTCGAGATACAAAGGCTCGCATTGAGAGTATTGAGTATAAAGTCGATGTTAATACATTGAGCCGAACTCCAGCTAAAGAATTGACCCTTAATGAAATCGGTAGAGTTAGATTTGTTTCTCGCACGCCGTTATTTTTAGATACGTATCAACGGAATAGAGCTACTGGTAGCTTTATTATTATCGATGCAGAGGATTTTAGAACCGTAGGTGCGGGGCTAGTAATCGAATCAGTTCCAGATGAAAGTAGACGTAAAGAAGACCTGAAGTCGAGACAACTTCATAGAGAAGATGGGCTAATCACACGAGAGGAAAGAGAGGCAAGAGGTGGTGGCAAAGCTCTTACGTATTGGCTTACTGGCCTCTCTGGATCAGGAAAATCTACTATAGCAAAGGCTCTCGAGAGAAGAATGTTTGGATTAGGTAGGAATGTTTATCGTTTAGACGGCGATAATCTTAGATTTGGATTGAACAAAGACCTCGGATTTTCAAAAGAAGATAGGAAAGAAAACATTCGAAGAGTCGCGGAGGTTGCGCGATTATTTAATGAAGCTGGCGTTTCTGTTATTTGTTCATTCATATCGCCATATATAGAAGATAGATCGGCTGCTCGTGAAGTTATAGGAAATGATACTTTTGTAGAGGTTTATCTAGATACGCCTTTAGAGGTTTGTGAGAAGAGAGATCCTCATGGTTTATATAAAAAAGCTCGATCGGGAGATATAAAAGATTTTACGGGCATCAGCGCTCCATATGAAGCCCCAGAAAATCCTGAAGAAAGGGTTAATACTGCAGAAATGAGTGTTGAGATGATAGTTGAGCAGTTGTTGAGAAAGAAATGAAAAAACTCTGTACCTGGGCTACTTACTCATGGATTCTTCCATGAATAATATCATTGAACTGAGCGCTCCTGCAATTAAGGCAGCAGTGAAAGATTCACTATTGAAACCAGGCCTTGGTTCAGAGCCTTTCATGAAGCTAGTAGCCCCGATACTTCAACAGCTTAATCTAGAGTGGCGTACTGTTTTTGGCGTCGCAGTATCTCATGATGGAGTTTTTTCTCCTCGAGAGCATACGATCCTTTTTGATTTAGATACTAATAAGCCAGTTGATGACATCGTTGAGATTCTTGGAGATTTTCCATCAAGAGATACAGAGAGAGAATCTCTAGCTATACTAGGAAGCCGCTATTTTCTCTCAAGTCAGAGTGCGTT
>CAZTER010000055.1:0-8166 GCA_964612045.1 uncultured Bdellovibrionales bacterium | reverse complement strand
CTACATAAAGAAGTAGCTCCAGCAGAAGTTGAAAAGGGCTCAGCAATTAGCTTGCTAGAGTCCGGATTATTTTAGAGATTAATGATTAAACTAGAGTCTAGTACTATTTCGAACTGAGTAAGATCTCCCTTAGCTCATTAATTAGACCTGGAGCTGCTACTATAATCTCTTCTCCATCTAGCTCAGGGTTTACGTCTCGCTTTCGCAATGATGAAGTTGATGCGAGAGCGCCAGCTTCTAATGCGATTAATCTTGCAGCGGCTATATCCCATGCATTAACTGTTTCGTAATATCCATCAAGTCTTCCGCAAGCAACATTACAGATGTCGATTGAGCATGCTCCATCACGTCGTAGGTCTCTACATCTAGTAATAACTTTTTCTAAACGATTTAGTAGTAGGGTCAGATCATCTCTTTGGTATGGGAATCCAGTTGCAATAAGTGCATCACTGATCTTTGAGCAAGTACTTGCTTTAATAGGGTAGTCATTCCTAAAAGCCCCTTTTCCTCGAACTGCAGAGAAGATCTCTCCGAGAAAAGGTGCCGCCACAATACCGCACATAACTTGTCCATTATTACAGTATGCTAGAGAGACTCCAACATGATGAAGACCATGTCTAAAGTTTGTGGTTCCATCGATAGGATCAATTACCCACATCTCACCTTTATAGTTTACATCGACCTCTGTTCCTTCAGATCCTTCCTCTGTTAGGAATTTGTGTTGTGGGTATTTTTCTTTAATTGCGCTGACTAGTAGGGATTCAACAGCTAAATCAGCTGCGGTTACAAAGTCTCTAGGGCCTTTCTCTTTTATCTTTAGATCGCCACTTAGTCTGATAGATCTAGCTAGTTCACCCGCCTTATTTGCAATCTGCTTCCCAAAAATGAGAAGTTCATCTAAGTTCGCACTCATCTTTTTAAATCCCCGTTAATATAGGGGGAAGTATTACATGAACTGTATCTTAGAAACAGCTAACGCTAAGTTAAATTTAGCTCTCCGTGTGACCGGAAGACGTGAAGATGGATATCACTATCTTTCCATGTTTAATGTATTGATTGATCTATGTGATCATATTGAGCTTATGAAAGCTAAGTCAGAAGACCTTCTTTCTGTTTCTTTGAGTGAGGTCTTAGAAGCTCGATTATCTCTAACAGAAAAAGCTGTTTTGTGTAGTCAGCAGGGCAATATAGTTATTAAAGCCCTCAAGTTATTTAGGGAAGTTAGTGGAGTAAGAGATCGTGTAGAAATTAAGATTAAAAAAAATATTCCACTAGGAGGAGGTTTGGGTGGAGGAAGTAGTGATGCAGCTGCAGTGTTGCGAGCTTTGCTAAAATTATTTCAAGAATATGATCTTTCTAGATCCGTCTCTGATACTTTGAATATGCAAAGTGTTAAGATTGGTGCTGATATTCCATTTTTTATTATTGAATCAAGAGCCGCTGTCGTTGAAGGAATCGGAGAGATCCTTCAACCCTTAAGCGATAACTGGTTAAGTGGACATGAGGTGGTGTTGATTATCCCTGAGGTAGCTTGTTCTACGCCGGAGGTTTACAGAATCTTTAGAAAGCTCGTTTCCTTGCCACAGAGTCAGAAGTTGAATATTTCAGATCTAAAGATATTAAAGGGGAGTCCTGTTGATTTGCGAGGTCTCCTTGTAAATGATCTTTTGGCAGCAAGTCTTGAAGTGGCACCAGCTATAAAACCTCTTTATCAAGAATTGATTAATTTCGAGGATCTTGCGGTAGGGATGACAGGAAGTGGCAGTACTCTTTTCGCTATGAACAGGGGAGCCGCGGAGATTAGCGCTATTCAGGCTAATTCCCTTCTTGAAGTTTCAGGTCGTTATGGCGCCTTATGCCTAAGAGCTAGAATCTTATAAATAATTGAATTTGTACGTTTGCAATTTATCATTCATACCGATATTGTATGTCAGCCCACAGGTCTATTGGCCGGTAGCCAAGCGGTAAGGCATCGGACTTTGACTCCGACATTCGCAGGTTCGAATCCTGCCCGGCCAACGTTTGCTGGTGAATCATGGATGTAAAAGGTCAGCTCTTAGTTTTCTCAGGTCGTTCTAATCCTCGCTTCACATCTTCTGTGTGCGAAACCTTAAGCGTTGAATTGGGACGATTGGAGGTTCTTCGATTCAGCGATGGAGAGTTGTCTGTTGAGATAGAAGATAATGTTCGAGGAGGGGATGTCTTTGTTGTTCAAAGCACATCTCAGCCTGGGAATGATCATCTCATGGAGCTGCTGATTACTATCGATGCTCTTAAGCGCTCCTCTGCTTCCCGTATAACTGCAGTGATTCCATATTTCGGTTATGCGAGGCAGGATCGAAAATTAAAACCTCGTGTGCCGATTACTGCAAAGTTAGTTGCAGATCTCCTTACTACAGCTGGAGCGCACAGAGTTTTGACCCTAGATCTTCATGCTGGTCAGATAATGGGATTTTTTAATATCCCAGTAGATAATCTGAATGCTATGCCTGTGCTTTTGCCATATCTAAGGCAAAAGTATGGGAGAGAGACTTTAACAGTGGTATCTCCTGATGTCGGTGGCGTAGAACGCGCCCGATTCTTAGCCACTCGGATTGATAATCCACCAATTGCAATTATCGATAAGCGACGATCTGGCCCTAATCGAGTTGCTGAGATGAAGGTCGTCGGAGAAGTCGAAGGACGAACATGTATAATAGTTGATGATATTGTTGATACAGCAGGAACCTTATCTAAGGCAGCTGAAACTCTCTTGCGCGAGGGGGCGAAGAAGGTGATTGCATGTTGCGTTCACCCTGTATTTTCTGGAAATGCACTAGAAACATTAAATAACTCTCCACTCGAAGAGGTAATTGTCACCGATACTATTCAAATTCCAAAATCATTTAACTTTGATCGGCTAACAGTTCTTTCGGTTGCACCGCTTTTTGCTGAGGCGATTCGTAGAATTCATGCTGAAGATTCTATCAGCTCACTGTTCCGCTAAGAGTGCCTTGTTAGTGCTGAATGGCTTAACTCAGAGTTATCTAGATCCGAGTTGATTTCATTTTTAGATTTTTATCCTGTGTTTGTTTTGTCAGGCTTAATTTCGGAGGAGCGTGATTCTTCGCTCTCTTCGCTCAAATACAACTCTTATTAGGCTAGATATAGCTTATAGAGGTTATTTTTATTGGGACAGGAATCAGATTTTTCAATCTTTTTTAACGGGTAGCTAGAGGCCACCTAATTGGATGCTTATAGAGTTAAAATCAGGTTATTTCAAAGAGTTATGCGTAAATAGTTGAAACTTATAATCTAGAAAGTAACTGTAACAAGGCTTTTGTGTGGCCATGTTAGTGTCGAATAACTATACAAACCAATACCGATAGGGCCACTCGGACTTTACGAAGATCCGGAAATATGGCATCTTTCGCGCTCCGTTAGTCTCGTCGAGTCTTGTGCCAACCATGTTAAAAAAGGTCAGTTTGCACGGTATAGCGAGGGGAGTTTTTGCGTTAGTAGTTACAGGGAGATAGCCGTGGAAGAGTTCACATTAGAGATCAATCCAAGAAGCGAGACCGGAAGTGCTTCAAATAAGCGTTTGCGTAAGCAGGGAAATGTCCCAGCTGTTATTTATGGATGCAATGAGCCAAGCGTAGCTTGCTCTGCCTCAACAAAGTTATTCACAATGTTGGCAGAGAAGGCGAGCTCCTCTCAGGTTTTCACTCTTAAGAGTGGAGATAAAAAGCTCGACGGTCGTCCAGCAATTGTTAAAGAGGTTCAAGTTGAGCCTTTGAAGGGAAGAATCCTTCATGTAGATCTTCAAGTTCTTCGAGATGATGAAGCAGTTCGCGTTAGCGTTCCGCTTAAGTTTGTTGGTGATGCGATCGGCGTTAAGGACGACGGTGGTGTTCTCTCGATCTCTGCTCATGAGCTCGAAGTTAGCTGCTTACCACGTGCAATTCCACGTGCAATCGAAGTTCCAGTTGCTGCTCTCCGTGTAGGACATAGCTTACATGCAAGTGATTTAGCTCTTCCAAAAGATGTTAAACTTGCTGGAAATCCTGGATTGACGATTGTGAGTGTTGTTATTGCGAAGACAGCAGTTGAAGAGACTACTACAGCAACTGACGCAGCTGCTGCAGAGGGAGCTGCTGCTCCTGCTGCTGGTGATGCTGCTGCTCCTGCAAAGGACGATAAGGCTGCTGCAAAACCAGCTAAGAAGTAGTTTAGAGAGCTACTTTGGAAGGTTTTTGGGTCATAGCTGGATTGGGGAATCCCGGTAAAAGCTATGATAATACCCGTCACAATATCGGATTCGATCTGTTAGATTTAATCGCTGATAAATGTGGTGGAAGTAGTTGGAAGGAGAGAGATGGTGCAGCTCTCTCTGAGTGTAAGATAGGTGGCGTGAAGACGCTTCTTGTAAAGCCACTAAAGTTTATGAATCTTAGTGGTGAACCTCTTGGGCAGCTAATGAGGTTTTACAAGATAGGCCCTGAGAATTTGATTGTTGTGCATGATGATATAGATCTCCCGTTCGGAGTAATCCGAATCAGAGTTGATGGGAGAGATGGTGGTCATCGTGGAGTTAGATCAATAATCTCTAATCTTGGGACCGAACAGTTTGTTCGATTGAAGCTTGGAGTCGGTAGGCCGGAAGTAAAAGAAGCTCTGGATTCGAATCCTAAAACTGTTAGAGAGAAGGGGGTTAAAGATTGGGTGTTGGAGCGTTTCTCAAAAGCTGAGAACTCTGTAAAAAGCCAATTTTTAACGGTAGCAGAAGAGGCAGTGCAATGTGTTGTTTCTTCTGGTGCTGTTAAAGCCCAGAGTAGATTTAATAAACAGGTAGTTACTCCTCCGATAGAATAAATAGTAGGGAGTTGTAATTTTTCCTGGTTTTAATTGATCTTTGATAGAATAAACAATTAGATCGCCAGATCTGAAAGGTCGAAAAGGAATAGATATGAGAAAGTACGAAATTGTTGCTGTCATGAGCCAGAGCTTAAGCGATCAAGATATCAAGGAAGAGCTAAAGAAGTATCAGAAGTATATCGAGACAAATGGCGGAACCTCAGTTGCTTCTGATGTTTGGGGAAAACGTGAGTTGGCGTTTGCAATGATCAAGCAACAGTACGGAACTTATGTCTGTGTATCTTTCCAGACAGAGAATCATGAGCTTCCAGCTAAGGTAACTGCTCAGATGAGACTTAATGAGGGAATTCTTTTGGTTCAGAGCCATAAGTTAAGTGATAGAGTTAGAAAAGTTAAGGCTAACCCTTACAGAAAGAACAGATCTGATTCAGATTTCGAGATCTCAATCGGTGATGACGCGTATTAATATAATAGAAAATTGGCTTTAGAGTTTTGGGATTGGGGGAGATATGGAAGTTATTTTATTAAAAGATTGGCCATCACACGGATATACAGGTGATAAGGTTTCAGTTAGAAACGGATACGCTCGTAACTTCCTGATTCCTAGAGGACTTGCAATAGAAGCCTCTTCGCGAAATGCAGCTCAAGTTAACCACCTCTTGGCTGGTGTAAACGTAAGAAAGGCTAGATTAAGATCTGAGGCTGAAGCATTGGCGCAGAAGCTTGCAGCTATAAAGCTAGATTTTAAACTTAAGATTGGAGACGGTGGAAAGGTCTTCGGTGCAGTTACTCCAAAAGATCTTGAAGCAGCTCTAAAAGCTCAAGGTTTTGAGATCGTAAGAAAGCAGATCAAAGTAAATGAGCCGCTAAAGCGTGCAGGAGAGTTTAAGATCACTGTTAAATTGCATGCTGAAGTTCAAGGAGAATTCTCTGTTGTTTTAGGTCTCGAAGGAGAGCTTGAGAAACCAGCTGGAGAAGAGAAAAAAGGAAAGTCTCGTCGCGGATCTAAGAAAGGTGCTAAGTCTAAGGATGATAGCGGAGCTGAAGAGGCTACTGCTGAGACATCTGAAGCTGCAGCTGCTGAGTAATTTTAGCTTAGAGCTCTTTTTAATTAAGAGGTGCCGTGGTCCCGCAAATTCGCCCAGGGTCCGACACCTCTTTTTTTAAGCGTGCCGGTGAAGTTCTTTCTGGATTAAATCCAGCTCACACTGCTAGAGGAAGAAGTTTGATTGATCGGATTCGTCACAGGATCTCTTCATTCCGGTCTCTTTTAGGAGATCAAAGCTTTGGTCTGGTTAGCCGCAAGATAATTCTAGTAGGCGTTTTTGCCCTATCCTTTTTGCTACCACTCTCGATTGCAGTTAATTCAAGTGGTTTCTTCTCTTGGCATTTTAGCTCAGATGAAAACTCTGATGATAAGATGTTTAACTCGTCGGTGGCTTTTAGTGGACCTCTTTCGCATGTAAAGATTGCTCCAACTTCCGATCTCCTCGGTAGTCCTGATAAGGATCTCTTATTGATCTCATGGGTGAAGTTTCGTCGTATCCCAGAGAATAATCAAAGGATGACGATCTTTTCAAGTTTAGAAAATACACCATATCCAAAAGCAGGATTTGCTTTAGCGGTATCTGGAGAAGGGCGAGGAGTTAGACCGGCAATATATTGGTCTTCACAAGAGTATGCTGGGTGGTATCGATTTTCGGAGTTCTCAATTGATTTAGATTCTTGGTATCTGTTCGCTATCTCATTTCGTCATGGAAATTCACTTGGACTGCACCTTGCTCAGGTTAAGGAAGTTGGAAGATCAGAGATCTCACTTTTAGGAGGGTACGATCTTTCAGCAGTAGGAGCTCCTATCGCGCCAAATTCAAGTTTATTCATAGCGCCTCCGGGTGATAATAAGTTCTATGGTAGAGTAGGAGGATTCGGCGTCCTTTCGATCTCAGATCTTACAGATAAGCTAAAGGATCTTTTGAAAAATATATCTAGAGATCCATCCAAGACATTCAATGAGTTTGATAGTGATGACATTTTGTTGCGTTGGGAAGGTGGAGAAAATGATCTTAGTTCTTTCTCGCGTAAAGTTACGATTGATTTAAAAGCACGCGCTAAGAAGGTAAATGATGTCTCTAGGGCTCAGGAATAAGCTCACACTCTTAGTCTTGTTGTGTATTTTAACCACGACAGATCTTCTTGCGCTTCCAATATCTCTGTGTGCGTATCTTGTATTTATTGTCATAGGTAAATTGACGCGAGTATTCTATCGAGAAGGTAGAATCAGAACTGAAGAGGTTCAGTCACTTATTTTAGGGTTGTGCCTGTCGCTAGTTCCAGGAGTTGGGAGTCAGTATCTACTATGTATTGCTCTTACTTTTCTTTTTATTCAGAGTGATTTCAATAAAACAGGAGTCGCGGATGTTTTTAAACCGTTTATTACTCTGATAGTTGTTTGGTACAGCACGTTTCTTCTTATAGATTTGACGCAGTTTAGTTTCAGTTCTTTGATCGCATTAGCTCAAGATCCTATTGATACTCTCCCTGATTTAATACAATCCTTCCAGTCTTTGCCAGAACGATCCACCTTGTCACTAAGAATCGGGCTCTCGTTAATTACAGCGGTTTTATTCTTCTCATATTTTGTTGAGAATTTATGCTCAAGGCAAAGATTTATTAACGGAGCGATCTGGGGAGCAGGTCTCTCATGCTTCGTGGCTATCTTACAACAGGTTAATCATCTGTACGGGCCAGTATTTGAAATGATCGGAATGCCATCTGGGTTTTGGGCTGTTGCTGGCCGTGCAGGCGGATTGTTTAGCGATCCTAATTCTCTTGGCATTTTTTGTGGAATATTAATTCCTTCTCTCCTCTCTCATTTAGTAGAAAGACGATATCTTTATTTATTGCCTGGGGTCTCTGTTTTTGTAGCGCCTATTTTTACCGGCTCAAGAACCTTTATTTTAGCATTAATAATCTTACTCCTATATTTATTACTAATCCGCGCGTGTCGAATGATGATTGTGGTTTGTGTATTGGGAGTTGCATTTATTATCCTTCTCAATACCTCAGATAGCTTCTCTGCGCTGCTTACTTCAGAGGGATCTCCCTTGGGTATTAGACGTGTAGTCGAATCTTTAAGGATTGGATCACTGCAAGCTAGTTTTTATAGCAGATCTATTTTTTGGGAGATCGCTATAAAGATGTGGTTGGATCACCCATTCTTTGGTGTTGGCATAGGTCGTTTTTCTGAAGCACTAATTCCTTATAATTTTGCTGTAGGTGCTCGCGAATCTATGTGGATTGATAATCCAAACT
>CAZTER010000054.1:0-8338 GCA_964612045.1 uncultured Bdellovibrionales bacterium | reverse complement strand
TGGCTTTCCAATATTTCCAGCAGAGTCAATTGCATAAGCTCGTAGGGTTAGATATCCCTTCCGTTTATTAATTCTTACTCTTCCTGTCCACTTGTTATTTCTTGTCAGAGTCGTAGAAAGTGTTCCGATATCTGCATTCTTTAAGCAAGTTCTCCGTTTACTAGCTTTTGAACACTGCTGCTCAGTAAAGCTATAAGATGAGATTACTCCTGTAACTCCACTAGATGGTTCTTGATCGGATACACTGAATCTTATTTTACAACTTTTACCTTTGCAGATGCTCTTAGCCGAAGTTACGACAGGAGCAGAGCTATCAGGTGGTGTTGTAGGAACTGGAGTTACTGCTGGGACTTCTACTACTTTCTCGCTAGATAAGCTTGTTCCCTCTGCGCTTCCTGACCTATTACTGATCGTTACTTTGCAATAGATATATTTACCAACTTGTGTACTATTTACATATAGCTGAGGTTGAGTCTCCCCAGTAATTTCTAATTCGTTATAGTTTTCATCAAAAGAGATCCAATTATAGTTGAACGAGAGTTCTTCACCTTGGATGTCCTCGGGTGTTTTGCATGTAATTACTGATCCAACAGGGATATCTCCCTCTGGTGTTAATTCGCTAAACTCTAAACTCGGATAGTTATAGTTAAAACTAGGTGAAATAGGAGGAGAAGAGAGAAGCCAATCTCGATCTACTGCTAATTCAGCATACACTCCAGAGAAGCTAGGTGAGCCACACTCAAATCCCCAGCTAGTAACTCCGATAGCTTTGTAAGTGACCTCGCCAGCATCTTCTTGTCGCAGAAGTATTGGACTTCCTGAATCTCCGTAGCAAGAATCAACTCCATCTCCTGAAGTTGATGAGGTTGCTTTCTTCCCAGCACAGAGCATAGAAGATGGATCAAATAAAAGCCCAAGTTCATCGCTGCATGTTTGATCGGTGTAGCTTGGTACGACCGCTGTTTGAAGTTTGTTTGGTAGGACCGGATAGTTGGGATCTTTTTGTCCCCATCCGAGAATCGTCAAGTTGTCTCCATCTTTTAAGTCTTGGACTTCAGACAGATCTGCGATTTGAAGTACTGGTAAGTCAATTGGCGATTCAAGTTTGAGTAATGCAAGATCATGCCTGAGGAGTGAGTAGTTAAATTCAGGATGAATGATAACACCTTTTATCCGACGACTGATGATGTTTTGGTCGTTGAGCTTATTTAATCCTACTGCGACAGAGAAAGAGTTTGAGTATGATAGAATATAGTCAGCACAGTGAGCTGCTGTAAGAACATAGTTCGGCGATATTAATGCTCCACCACAGATATGTCCGTATTCTAGATTGTCTGGCGTAAATTCAGATGTGTAAATTGATACCATCCAGGGAAATTCTCCGGTTTGAGCATCTTCTCCATTTATAATTGGCAGTGTAGTTGGCTCTGCTTTTAGTTGCGACTGACAAGCAAAGATAAAAAATAGAGAGATAAGTAACAGACGTTTTCTCATAGGCCTCCTAAATAATGTGCATTTTGCACATCCAAAATATAGGCGTATCGAGAATGCAAGTCAAATAAATTTGAATTTATTAATCCGTATTTGTTTTTTTAAGAGTTATTTCAGGTTGTTGTGTGTTCTGAGAACAGCATCAGCTAAATAGAAAAAGCTGCTCTCATGGTCCTAATCTGAGACTTTCTTGATTTCTAACTCTTGAGATTCAAATTTATCTCTTAAGAGATAGTTATCCGACTGCTTGCTGAGGAGGTGGTGTGCTTGCAGTATTCACCTTCTGAGCAGCCTCTCGTTTTTTCTTCTCTTCTTCCTTCTTCAAGCGAGTATAATCTAGATAATGAAGGTTCGCTTGAATGTTGTCTGTGTTGCTATAAACATATGCCAAGAAAAATTCAGTGATAGTAGCCTTTCTATTTAGAAGCTCTTCTGCCAAGCGCATTACTAATTTTAGTCGGTGCTGATTCTCTGTTTCGAATGCTTCCCACCACTTTCTTGCGCTGCCAGTAGTATTTTCCCACTCTAAGGTCTTTTTTATCTCTTCTAGCTTTGTTCTAACCTGCTCATCTGTCCAGCCTGCTGTATTCGTAATATTAGCTGGCAATCCACCAGGAGCAGCTCCGCTACCACCTGCTGCACCTGCTGATGGAGCTGGAGATCTATCTGTATATTCAATCGGTTTGTCACGGAGTTTAAGATCAAGTCCTTCTTTATCAAATTCGTGAATTCGCTGAGCCATCTCTGCGATCTTGTAGTGTGGAACAAGATGCCCTTGGAATACCGGTGTATTTGGTAAGAAGAATGTACAGATATTGTCTGTTGGACGTCCAATTTCGTCAGGTGTTAATACAGGACGTTGCTGTACCTGTTCCTGTGTACCATCGTTTCTGCTTGCAAAAAATTCAATGATCTTACGGTTTGTACCTTTAGATTGAGTTTGGAAGCGAATGGTCATCTGACCAGTTTCTTTTGAAGCCCACTCAGAATCCTGAATATCAAGAGTCGGCATCATGATCTTGGTGGTAAAACCAGCAAGAACTGAGTCTGCGTCATCTGCATAGTTAGCTTTTACCTGAGCGATAGACTGAATAGCTGCAACGATGCTGACGTTTCTAGAACGTAGAGTATTTAACTTAACGTGAATATCTGGCAATCGACCAAGAGCACTCGCGAACTCGTCGATCACGATTGATACTGGGCGCGGCAATGAAACGGTTGGCATCGATTCTGCGCGCTTAGTAAGGAAGCGTAAAATTTCAACTACGATTACGTTCGCCATTGGACGTAACATTTCTAACTCAGATTCACGTAACTCAATAATGAAAAGAGTAGGTTTTGATATTAGATCTTCTAGATCAAGTTCACTATTATATGTAGTTGCTCGAATAGCTGAGAGGTCCCATGCGCTTAAACGCATACCTAATTCAGACATAATTGTATCTGCGTTCTGTGATCCTGAACGAGCCAGTTCTACGAAAGTTCTAGAAGTTCTTAAAGCTTCTGGATGTTGTTCAAGCCAATCACAAAGTGGCTTCATACCTGACTGAACGAGTTCATGAATTCGTGGCATCGATAGTGTTTCTGCTTTGTCATGGAGAAGTCCAACCATGATGGCATTTAAGATCGATAGAGCATTGTTTCTAAAGAACGGGCTATCTGATTTTGAGGACGGATTATCAGTCGCCATGATGATCGTATTGGCGATTAATTTACAATCTGTGTCATCCTCGATCTTACTCAAGATATTCCAGCTTAAGCTGCGTGCGCGATCTAGTGGATTAAATAGTACGATATTCTTGTTCGGATTATACTTCTTCGTCATGGCGGCCAATTTGCGCCACATTTCTGGCTTGGAGTCGAGAACGATTGTTGAACGATCTGGATCAAGGCAGTCATTGTACAAAACAGGAAGGATCAGCTTACTAGTTTTACCACCACCAGTTTTTGCAATTGCAAGAACATGCTGATTTCTTCTTTCACGAGGAATGATTAGCTTCCCATTTTGAATGGCGATGCCTTCGCTACCTCGAACATCATTTACATATAGACATGTATCTCCCTGCGAAGAGCTTTTTGTCCAACCCATAATTTGGTCGGTGTTTGCTAAGTCTCCAGATCCTAGTTCGTTTGAGGAAGACCGCTTCGGTCTTTTTGCTGTCTTTGAAAAGCTTGGTAATCCAGGATTGGCGAATATTTTCCCTGATTTTTTATATTCTTTGAATCCGACGGAAAGTGCGATCGCTAGGTAACTTACTATACCTACAAAGATTAGCTCTTCGAAGATTCTTCGACTGCTTGAGGGAGCTACGAATAATGTAAAAATAGGCTCAAGGATCGGAATCGGATGAACTGAGCTAGTTGTTGCACCAAAGCCATCAATTACTTTAGTAAGTTGGGAAACAACCCAATTGCTGCTAGCTATATGAAGAAATGTGAAAAATCCAACTGCGATACCAGCAATTCCTGGCCATAGCTTTGAATCGCGATGCATGTACTGATAAATTAATAGAGCGATAGATGCCGCTCCAATTGTTAGCAGTGCAATGATGGATGGTAAGGTGTAAAACCACCTAATAAATTCAAGAGCAAGTCGTTCGATCAACTGGAACATTATCTCTCCCGTTAGTCCTCTAAGACTGGATTAAGATTCCAGAACTTGACGAGGCATTCTCCCTCTCTTATCTGCCAGCAATGGCTTGGTGCTTCATGATAAGCGGCTTATTCCGCAGGTTACCCAATAGTTTGTAGCTAATTGAACTATTCTAACTTTGCAGATAGGGTAGGGCAATTGTTTTCAAGTGGTTAGGTAGATATCAGGTGAGTTATTTTTATACGAGATCTTACTAGTAGGGGGTATTTTGGGACGAAAACTTAGAATAGCCATACTAGGAACTCGCGGCATTCCTGCTAGATATGGGGGGTTTGAGACTTTCGCTGAGCAGCTATCTCTCAGGCTACTTTCTCGTGGACATGAAGTTCTAGTATATGGGCGTTGGTATCTTGGAGACTCTCCGCAAAAATCTTCAGATTATCTAGGCGTCACAACTATTCCGACATTTACCATCCGACAGAAATATATAGAGACTCCATTAAATGCCATCACTGCTTCGCTCGATTTAATTCGGAGAGATGTTGATGTCGTGCTTATGTGTAATGCAGCTAATGCTCCAATGGCTTGGATTTTAAAGTGTGGAAGGTTGCCATTAGCTATTAATGTAGATGGAATCGAAAGACGACGAACTAAGTGGAGTAAAATCGGAAAGGCATGGTACCGACTTGGTGAAATATGCTCAGTTTTATTCGCTGATAGTGTTATTAGCGATGCGTATACAATAGAAGATTATTACTTAGAAACATATGGATGCTCCTCTGATGTTATTCCATATGGAAGCACAGTTACAAAAAGAGAAGCCGGTTCTACTTTGGCAGAATTCGGTCTAACACCTGGCGAATATATTCTTTATGTCTCTCGAATGGAGCCAGAAAATAATGCCCTTGGTGTTGTGCAAGCATATAACCAAAGTAAGGTAGCTCTTCCATTAGTTATGGTTGGAGATGCTCCATACGCAAAGGAGTATATCGATCAGGTTAAGCAAGCCGCAGGTCCAGGAGTGATCTTCACTGGCTATCAGTTTGCCGAGAGATATCAAGAGTTGCAGACACATGCTTACATGTACATTCAGGGAAGTGAGGTGGGTGGGACTCATCCAGCTCTTGTAGAGGCTATGGGATACGGAAATTGTATCATCGCAAATGGAACACCTGAGCATATAGAGGTCCTTGGTGGAGCTGGCGCCTATTACTTTAGAAATGACTTTTCAGATCTTTCTAGGCAGATCGAATTCCTAGTTAAAAACCGTGATGTAGCAACTTCCTATGGTGTATTGGCTGAAGAACGAGCCCAGAAGCTCTTCAGTTGGGAGGCGGTAACAGATAAATATGAGAGCCTTTTCAATAGGTTAGTAGATAAAAATACTCATTAATATAGCCTTTAAAATCTGAAGCATTTTGGATCAATTGGCGGATAAAGAGTGTATGAGCACGAATATCCGCCCTCTCTTAATAGCAGCACTGGCCTTAGCCATTCTTCCTAGCCAAGTATTTGCTAGCCCACGTCTTATCGAAGCTAATATGAGCTCTAATTTGTCGGAGATTAAACTCTCTGCTGCAGATGCAGGAGCAGTATTTAGATTCTATGGACAAGCTAAGAATAAAGAGGAGCAATCTTTAGACTTCGATATATATGGGCCATCGGGAGCTGTCATAAAAGTTGAGTCGTATACTTTAATTGGAAAAAAATCGATGGCTAGCCAAGCTGGGAGTGCTGGTCAGAAGGTAAACCTATTTATAAATAACGATCCCTATAAAGAGTTTAAGCTTGGACCAAAAAGTGCGTTAGCAGCCTCTACTACTAGTAGTGCCAGTAGTGAAGAGCGACTGCCTGAGTGTGGGTGTTTAACCTATCGAGAGATCGATAATCTTTTAGCTGCTCTTCGCCAAGCAGATCCTGGTATGACAGAGGACGAATTGTGCGAGTCTCTTCCGCCAAATCCTAGTGGTTGCGGCAGCACTGGACCTAAGCCTACTCCAGGTTCAGGTGATGACGATGATTCTAGTGGTGGCTCAAATAAACGAGGGAAATCTTACTTCGAAGATGGTGGCGCCTTCTTACCCTTTAATAAGTGCGATAAATCTGCAAAAGCTGGATTTGTCGTCGAGATTTCTCTAGCTGGCGTAGCCGCAGATCAGTTAGAGGGAAATGTCTTGAAGACTAAGTTTGATATGAGAGATTTTGATCGTAATAAAAAAGCCTCTATAAAACCAAAAGGTGAGGGAAAATATAAATCACCTCTTTTCTTAGCCTCTACAGTGGGAACTAGAAGTAAAACTACTGTTAACATGGTTACATGGCGTGGAACAAAACGCGCTTCTGTTCGTAAGCTTAAGATAGCTGATACAGTTTATTATGGTGGTTCGTTGTTGAGGGTTCCGCTAAGTGGATTGCGTGGTGGTAAGGGGACTTTTGAGGTTAACTACTACCAAGAAGGTTACTCTGTCTGCGCTAAGTTTCAGGCAGTAAGGCAATACTTCAATGGCTATAGAAACTACTAATTTATAGTTTTAAAGTCTTAGTTAAATTATTGAATTAACTGATGATGCATAAGCTTGTTAGGTGTGTTATTATCCGCCGTTCCTTTGATCTACTTATTTGATTTTGATCTAGTTATCTCCATAGGGGCATTTGTATGAATCGAGTCTCCGTTGTTGTTCCATTATACAATGAAGAAGAGAACGTTCCTTATCTATACAAGGAACTGACTGATGTTATGCGTTCTTTCGGTCGTGAGTATGAGTTAGTTTTTGTTGATGATGGATCGCGAGATGCTACTCTAAAAAATCTTCTTGAGACTGTTGGTGATGACACCTGTGCAAGAGTAGTCGAGTTCAGAAGAAATTTCGGACAAACAGCAGCAATGGCTGCCGGCCTTGAGCATGCCCGTTATGATATCGTTGTGACAATGGATGGCGATCTTCAAAACGATCCTAAAGAGATTCCATCTTTGGTTCGTAAGATTGAAGAGGGATATGATCTTGTTGCTGGATGGAGAAAGTTCAGAAAGGATCGTTGGTTAGATCGTAAACTCCCAAGTAAGATAGCAAATTGGTTGATATCTAGAACAACTAGAGTCCAACTACACGATTACGGGTGCTCTTTAAAAGCGATGACATCAGAGATCGCTAAGTCTATTAAGTTATATGGAGAGATGCACCGCTTTATTCCAGCTTTAGCTGAAGAGGTTGGCGCAAAGATTACTGAAGTTCCAGTAAATCATAGAGCTCGTAGATTCGGAACATCAAAGTACGGAATCTCCAGAACTGTTCGAGTCGTATTGGATCTATTAACAGTTAAGTTCTTACTCGGTTATTCAAAGAGACCGATCCATTTCTTTGGCCCTATTGGACTTGCTACCAGTGCAATGGGTGGAGCGTTAATAGCATTGATGACATGGCAGAGATTCTTCAATAGTCAGCCGATGGGCAATCGTCCATTGCTTTCTTTGGCTGTTATGTTGGTAATTATCGGTATCCAATTTTTGGTATTCGGTTTGTTAGCTGAAGTTCTAGCTCGTACATATTATGAGTCGCAACGTAAGCCGACTTATATGGTCCGAAATGTTTTTAGAGGATCAAAGCTAGACGAAAAAGGTGCCGTTATTGATTGGTATCGCAAGCAGGTTAACGAATAGTTCTTTCTACCCGTAAAGCAAGGAGAGATTTTGTGTTGCGGGTTCTAATAGATGGAAGAAAGATTAATGATGGCGGTATTGGAACATATACATGTGCTTTAATCTCTGGGCTCTTAGAGCAGGGGATAGAGATAGGAGTTTTTACCCCTATAAATTTTCGTGAGCCTATTGAGTGGCAAGGGCGAGTATCTTTTTATCCGAGCGCAGTAAAGAAATATTCACTTCGTGAGTACTTTGCTTTTCCACCAAAAGATCTCGCTTTGAAGTATGATCTGTTTCATGTTCCACACTATACAACACCAATCTTTTGTCCGATCCCAGTTGTCGCTACTGTTCATGATGTAATTCACTTCTCTCATCCAGAACGATGGTATTACAAATTAGTAAGCTTTATTCTTCTTTCTCTTTGCATGTGGAAGGCTCGTAAGGTCATCGCTGTCAGCAAAGCGACTCATGACAACCTGCTAGGAATATTCGGAGGTATCGTCAGATCCAATAAGATAGTGGTTATCCCTAATCCATTAAAGATTGAACCACTTAGGATCGAGCATTCTCTAGAACAATCTTTTCTTCTCTCTGTTTGTTCTCAAAACAAA
>CAZTER010000053.1:0-8675 GCA_964612045.1 uncultured Bdellovibrionales bacterium | reverse complement strand
TAGGGAATACATCGAGCAATTTCTGTTTTTTGATTAGGTTTTAAATCATCTTTGTTTGGTCATTCTAGTGAGATCTCTTTGCGAGTTTCTCCTAGTTAAAAAAGGAGAAAATACTAGAATTGAATCAGACGGATATCTATTACTTCTTAGTAATGAGGGACTTTAGAACTTTTTTTCTAGAGTTCCAGTGGCAACAAAACTAGCAAGATTTTTACAATCAAATAGCTCTGCCGGATCTCCGGAACAAACGATAGTAAATGTTTCGCGTCCTTTCAGTTGATAACGACGAACTTCAGGGAATTTAAGCTTTGATTTTGCAGCAGGTTTTAACACCAAAAATCCACGTTGTTTCGCTGAGATAATATAACCACCGAACTCTCTGTTATAATGATCTCGTGCGCGCTCCCAAGCAAATTGGGCCGCTCCCTGATCAAGGTCAAAGCTAAGTGGTGCTGCGGCAATGCGAGCTCTGTTCATATCGCCGATCGATGCAATTGATTCTATAGCAGGGTTAGCCACTGGTTGCTTAATACATCCGCCCAGAGTGAAGGCAAGGCAAACTATGTTTAAGGAGCGAAGTATTTGATTCATAAATGAAAAAGGGACGGAGAGTTTTCTCTCCATCCCTTTAGCAGAGCAATCTGCTTTGGGGTAGCTATTATGAGAAAGAACTACCACATCCACAGGTGCGCTTTGCATTTGGGTTGTTAAACTTAAATCCAGTTCCATTTAACCCAGAAACGTAATCAATGGTTGTTCCCTTTAGGTATCCTGCACTAATAGGATCTACTACAACCTGAACATCTCCAAATTGGATAGTAAGATCGCCCATGCGAACCTCTTTCTCGAAGTCCAAATTATACTGATAACTGGAACATCCACCACCAACTACTGAAACTCTAAGAGAATCTCCAGACTCTCCTTCGCTTTGTATAGCAGATCTTATCGCTTCCACTGCGGCAGGAGTAAGTTCGATTGGCCTCTCGTCTGAAAAAACGGTAACGCCATTAGATTCGAGAGGTGTTGAAGCCTTTGATGAGCAGCAAGAACTCTCAGACTCGTTATTAGAAGAGCAGCATCCGCCAGAAGTATTCTCAGATGTGGTCATATTTCCCCCTTAAATTATCTATAAATAGAATAGTTATTTACTCATGTATTGTCAAAGACGGCGCATCTTCAGCAAAAAAATCAACAATTTGCAAAAGCTGCCATCACATCTCTCAATAACTTAACTCCTTCGGCCTTAGGACGTTGGAATGCGTTCCTGCCCATTATACTGCCGAAACCACCCCCTTGGGCAATGCCTTTGACCTCCTTAATTAGGTCTTCATCACTCTTTGTTTCTCCGCCTGAGAAGATAACGATTCGCTTTCCACCGAAACAGGAGTTAACTACATTCTTAATTCTATCAGTCATTGTATCGATCTTTATTCCGGCTGATTGGTAGGCTTTTTTCGCAGCATCTTGTTCGATGTAAGCAGTTGGGGGTTTTACCTTAACAACATGAGCTCCGAGTTGGCATGCTATGTGAGCGCTGTAGGCGATCACATCAATCGCAGTCTCACCTTCTTTTGATAAGTTTTCTCCGCGCGCATAAGACCACATGATTACTGGTAGTCCATAGCTACGAGCTTCTTCGCTAAGCTCTACAATCTCAGAATACATCTCTCGTCTAAAACTACTTCCAGGATAGATCGTTACCCCAATTGCAGTGGCACCTAATCTAAGAGCTTCCTTAACTGAGCAAGTGATAGCTGAATAAGCAGCTTTTCCGTTATAAAGAGAGTCGCTGTTATTTGCTTTAACGATCAGTGGAATTCTACCTACGTAATCTCCGGCTGAAGCCATTAACTGACCAAATGGTGCAGCATAAGCATTGCATCCAGATTCTAATGCCAACTCAAAATGATAATTTGGATCGAATGCTGGAGGATTAACCCCAAAACTTCTAACTGGTCCATGTTCGAAGCCTTGATCTACTGGGAGAATAACCATTTTACCTGTACCAGCTAGTGTTCCAAAGTTTAGTAACCGGCAGAGATTATTCAGTACCCCATTATTCTCTGTCTTATACCAAGACAATATCTCCTGTACTCGTGGGGATAGTGACTGACTCATATAAAATCTCTCCTCAATATTTCTTTATCGTATGCCGATCTGATGATCATAGTCCTTGAGCTTTGATTTGGCTCCATATCTTTCAGAATTTAATCGAAAAGGTACGGCTCTTAATCGAAACAATTCAAGGTAATCCTTAGCTCAATTTTGTGTTTAGGGATTATCCAAGATGGAAGGGCTATCGTAAAGCATCAAATTCTCGGATTTATGAGGAAACAGGGGAGAAAAAGGGTCTCTAGGGTTAGAGTTGAAGCTCTAAGAGATAACTCTGCTGAAAATGTCTTCTGGATATTGATAGCTGTAACGTTTCTTATACTTTCCCTACTCGTCGCTCCAACAACTACTAAAGCCGATACTGACAAAACCCTAGGCCAATTAGTTCGTGAGTTAGACGGATATTCCCCTGAGAGAGCAAGATTAACAGCCTCCCCTATTTCTTTATCAGGTGGGAGTGAATTAACAGTGATTGCTCCTAACAATCTCTCAGACCTAAGAACTGCTGTTGGAATCTCTCTTCGTTCGACGCATGAAGATCTTGCAGATCTATTTGGTGAGCTTCCTAGTATAACAGCATCTGTTCGCTTATTAGATGAAACAACTTTTCATAGATTAACGGGCGCTCCTCGTTGGACGAACGCTTTGTTTTATCGAGGACAGATAATGATTCCATTATCTAACTCTGAGCCACCTGATTTTGAGAATATCTCAAGAGCTGCTCGTCATGAGTATGCGCATGCTGTCATTCATGCTTTGAGTAATGGAAGAGCTCCAGGATGGTTGGATGAGGGACTAGCTCAGTGGATCGAAGGCGAAGAGAATCCAGCATTAAAACCAGCTTTACAGGATTGGTTGAGTGATAATCCACCAGTCCCACTTCGCTTGTTACAAGGTGGCTTTACACGACTAAGAAGTGAGATGGTGCCTGCTGCCTATGCGCAATCTTTATTCAGTGCAACTGTTCTAATAAATACATATGGCTTTCCACAGATAAAGAGATACTTTGATTCATTACGCAAAGGAGAGTCGAAGGAGAGATCTTTTGAATCAGCTTTTGGTTTTACCTTAAAGACATTTGAAGATCGTTTAGGTAGAACTCTTCACAATTGGAATAACGGTAGTAGTAAAGAATCGATTAACGGTTAAAAAGATCTCTAATATTAATTCTATTCACTTCACTAGTAATAGTGAGACCAAGGAGGAGTCTGGCTGTAAGCGGGGTTCTGTCTTGATAGTCATTCCTCTCGATCAGCTGTTGCCAACTGACTCTAGCAGCCAAACCCGAAGGTCTCAGAGCGGGCAACCCTGCCCTCTTTCGAAGGAACCCTCTTGTACGCCTTGCTTCAACTGGGGTTTACCAGGCCGATAAGTTACCTTACCGCCGGTGAGCTCTTACCTCACCGTTTCACCATTGCATCACTCTTGCGAGCAATGCTGTTTTCTTTTCTGTGGCACTTTCCCCCGGTTTCCCGGAGCCGCCGTTAACGGCCAATCTGCCCTACGAAGCCCCGACTTTCCTCCAATACCAATAAAGGTATCAGCGACTATCTGCCTTACTCCTCCTTGCTCTCGCCAATATCTTGAGCAAGCGCCAAGATTCTACCACAACCTGGACATTTAATCAGCGTCTCGTGTTTTGCTACCTGTACGACAGTTTGAGCTACAAGGGTCATGTGACAGCCACCACAGGTCTTAATATCTGTTATAGGAACTACAGCATTATGTGGGTATCGATCTCGAACTCTCTGATAGGTAGTTAGAATAGTTTTTTCAATCTGCCCAGTTAGATCGCTTCTGGTTGTTTCATGTCTTGTTTTACGTTCTGTTAATGTTCCAAGAGTCCCTTTTAGATCTTCAAGTGTTGCCACTAGTGTTTCTTTGCGAGCAGCGCAATCTACCTTAAATTTCTCAACAGCAGCTTTTTCACTCTCTAACTCTCCGAGAAGATTCAAAAGCCCCTCTTCTTGAGCATTTAGTTTCTCTGCTGTTGCATCTATCTCGCGTGCAGCAGCAATTTGTACCTTTTGTCCACCAAATGTAGAGAGTGCTTTTCTTCTCTCTACTAACCTAGCGCGTTCTTCTGAGAGCTGTTTTTCATCACGTTGATAGCGTAGTTGACGGTCGCTGTAATTTTTCGACCTAGCTGCCAATTCTGCATCAATCTTATTTAGCGTGAGGGTAATCTCTTTTATTTTTTGGTCTGCTAACTTGAATTCTGCGGAAAGTGAGGCCAGTGTACTATCTATGGAGGAGACTCTGATCAGTTGAGTTAGTGCCGCTTTAGCTGATCCATCCATAAACCCTCTATTTTTCTATCTGTTTGAAAAACTATAGCCTTCAGATATCCCAATCGCAAGAAGAACATATTCACTTTCTTGACATGCTTTGCGAAATGTTTAGAATCCTTGTCCGAACTAAGGAAACTTAGTTCTGCATCGTGAGCGGCGGAAGGGATCTGGCCCTATGAACGCCCAGCAACCTACGAATCATTCCCATGATTCGAGAGGTGCTAATGCCAGCCTTGAGAACGATGTGTTTGGTGTTTGTATGAAGATCACTCTTTTGAGGGATTAACTGAAGGCACTGAAAAACTCGATTGCGAAGAGATTCTAAAAAACTTGGTGATTTTTCTAAGTTCGGCGCGATAAGCGTCATCGGAGTTCTTCCCTCTCTAGTTTCTTAAATTTGTAGTTTAGGGATTAGATATGCAACCTCATTCAACGCAGCCTACCACTCGACATAGTGCTCCGTTTACTCTTCCTCCTACCAGCATCCAGGAAGTTGAAACTCAATTTCTTCGAATCGACCGTCCATTTAGCCTTGTTGAAGGGCAGAAGCTTGAAGAGCTTGATATCGCCTATGAGACTTACGGAACTTTAAATGCTGCTAAGGATAACGCAGTATTGTTGTTTCATGCATTCAGTGGTTCTCAACATGCATGCGGCGTTAATCGTTCTGTTCCAGATCTGTATGTTAGTTGGACAGAACAGGTTCAGATCGGCTGGTGGAATGACTTTATAGGACCTGGAAAAGCTCTAGATACTGATCATCTTTTTGTGATTTGCGCCAATATGCTTGGTGGATGTTACGGAACAACAGGGCCGTCCTCTATAATTCCAGGAACCGAGGGAAAGAGATACGGAAAGGATTTCCCTTGGATTACAGCTCGAGATGTAGCTCATTCTCAAGCTCTCCTTCTTGATCACCTTGGAATTGATAAGCTGCACTCCGTTGTTGGGCCATCCCTAGGTGGAATAATGGCGATAAGCTTTGCTCTTGAATATCCAGATCGAGTATCTTCTGTTATTCCAATCGGGACTTCACACGCAATTAGCCCAGATCAGATCTCTATAAATTTTCACCAGGTTCAAGCGATCGATCTAGATCCAAATTTTAATGGTGGAGATTATTACAATGGAGAGCCTCCGCATAAGGGTTTGGTTCTAGCTAGACAACTTGCTCAGATGACCTTCGTTGATAAATCAAGTTTGATTCGTAGAGCTGGTAACCAAGTAAGTAACCCATCAAGATTTCCAGCTTATAGAATGACTCATCCGGTAGAGTCCTATTTAAGAGGTAATGCAGCACGTTTCGTAGATCGATTCGATGCTAACTCATACCTTGTAATGTTAGATCTATGGCAAAGAAGTGATCTGTTAGGAATGTTCGACTCTCCTAATTTCGAAACACTTTTTGGTCGTTTACGAGATTCTAAGTTTTTAATCTTCGGAATTGACTCTGACAATTGTTTCCCAGTTTCTCAGCAAGAAGAGCTACATAATGACTTAACTCGTGGTGGAGTAGCTTCAGCACTAAGGGTCGTATCGTCAGCTAAGGGACATGACTCATTCTTAGTCGAGCCTGCTCTTTATACTGAAGAATTGAGACGGTTTTTAGAGCTTTAACTCCTCTATTGTAGAGTTTTTATCTCTGTATCTTGCAGCATCTTCACAGCTATAGAGAACTTAGCCTCTCTATTTAAGATCGGAACTACTCCATCTAGGGTATCAATCTCGCTGACTGAATTTAGAGTATCTATGATTGAGACTTTCTTCTGTGTCGCTTGATTTATCGCTGTCAGTGCATAATTCATCGCCACATAACAGCTATATCCAATAGCTGAAGAGTCTGTTGCGCCAGTAACTCTTTTTAGAGCTGCTAGGAAATTTGTCTTTCTATAATCGACCTCTACAAAAACAATTCCATCCCCTTCGCTCCCTAAAGTGGTCCGAATATCAGAGGAGCCAATTAAAAAATTACTATATACGCGATTGTTCACACCTAATTCGCGTAGCTTTTTTACAAATGGAAGGAACTGGCTAGGAGTAATATTGGCAAAAATAGCATCAGAGCCAGAAGCTTTGATCCGGAGAATTATCGGGGCAAAGTCCATCTCTGAAGGAGGTACTGTTTCTGAAAATACTACAGCTGTCTTGTTTAGCTGTGCTTTAAACTCATTCGAGAAGCTGAGAAAATAGTCATCTTCTAGCGTTACAACAGCAATTTGCTCCTCAGGCTGATTCTCAACATATCCTGCTAAAGTTCCAGACTCATCTTTGGCAGAGGGAAAAGCTCTTACCGCATATGGATTTTCACTAATAAACTTTGGATGTCCAACTATTCCGATTAAAGGAGTGTTCGTTTGTTTTGATATTGGATTTAATGCTAACCCGACAGGGCTGCGAGTCGTAATAATGATCGATGCTTTTTCCGAAGCCTTGAGTCGACGGAACTCAGAGATGGCAACTTTTGGATCGTTCTGGTTATCTACGATAACTAAGCGCGAATCTGATGAAACACCTAATAATGAAGTTGCTTTAGCAACCTCATATCCACGCTTACAATCCTCTCCTGACCTAGCAAAGTTTCCAGTGAGTTCAGCCATAGCTCCTATTGTTTGAGTTTGTGCTGATGCAGAACTAGTAGAGAGCAATAAAAGGATAAATAAGTAGAAGATATTATTATGTCGGCTCATAGTTTTATCCTCTCTTTCTTAACTCAAAGATAATGAGTGGCCAACTAATAGTCAGATAGTCAGCATGCTCAGTAACGTCTAGCTCTGTGCGGAGATCCGCTTCTATCTCCTCGATCGGTATATCGTAGGCGTGTAACGCCTTAAAAAATAGGCATGCATGCCTAATATTTCTAAATACCCATTGAGGTTCGATCTGAGTACACAAAGCAGGTTCTAGATCATTGAATGCGGCTAATTCAATGATCTTTTTTCTACTAAGCCAATTAGCTTCGTGTCCTGTTATACATTTCTTTGATACTACACGATCAAAATGTGCAGATAATTTGCTGTCAGCACAGACATCGGCAGCTACAAAACGCCCCTTTGGTTTCAACAGTTGAGTAACATTCTTGAAGAGTTGTCTTTGGTCTGAGACATGATGAAGACCACCTAAGCTAGTTATAAAATCGACTGTACCAGTCGGAATAAATTTACAGATTGCTTCGGAGTCTGGCGAGGCATGAACTGGAATGAGGTGAGATGATAGAGAAGTTATGCTGCGTAGCTGTTCAGAGCTGACATCGACAGCATAAAGCTTAGTGTGAGTTACGACAGCAACCGGTAATGATAAAAAACCAGTTCCTGCTGCCAGATCTACGCCGATCTCGCGCGCCTTTGGTTTTAAGAGATGTAAAACAGAGTTTAGCTCTTCGGCTCGTGCATTTGGCGCCAACTCTAAAGCAATACGATACAGATCCCCTCGGATATCAAAATCAGGAGAGTTATTTTGACCTTGTGTCTTGAGTTTTTCTTTTGCCTTAGCAAGAGCTCGTTCGATCTTACTAAGATAAAAATCTTCATGATTTAGAGTTTCTGATGAAATACCTTTAATTTGTAAGCCCAAACAATCTCCCCGGCACTTAATAAAGTTAAGGTTCTATAGGTAAAGAACTAAATTAAGGGTATATTTTTACTTCCAGGATATTTACTCAAATATTTATACGATATTACTAACTTATCCTCTATTTTGCTGTATCTATTGAATAATTCTCTTGATTGTTGTGTCGGAAATACCGACACTTTTAATCATGACGAATGTTAAGCATGCATTAATTGAATTTGGATTCTCAGCACGCCAAGCTGATATCTATCTGACATTAAGAAAACAAGGGCGTTTAAGTATCACTGAGATTGCGCGATTTACCGGTATCCCGCGAGTTTCTGTCTACAGCTGCCTAGGAGAATTGCAGCAGCAAGGAGTAATTAGCTGCTTAAAGAAGAATCGTCGACAGGTCTTCAAAGCGCAAGCGCCATCAATCCTTCTTGAAATGCTGAAACGTAAGGCGGCAATATTTGAATCTTCACTTCCGCTTCTTAAGTTAATAGAGCCTACAAGTATGGAAGATTCGGTTCGCGTTTATGAGGGATATGAACAAAGCAGGCAGGCGCAGATAGACTTATATGAGCAGTTAGCTAAAGAGAAGATAAAAGTAGTTCAATCGATCACGCATCCTGACTTAGCAAAGAAGTTTCCAAAGTTTGTCCCGTTAATGATCGAACGTCGTCGACAGATGGGGATTTCAACTCGACTCCTTATCTCTGCTTC
>CAZTER010000052.1:0-8682 GCA_964612045.1 uncultured Bdellovibrionales bacterium | reverse complement strand
CCCTCCCCATGATGAGATGCTTTATGCTCTAAAATTAGAATTTTCAGATAAGAATCCCTTAGCAGTTACTACTATGTTAAAGGGCTACTTAGTGCCGCTATTTGAACTTGAATCACAGGTTAAGGTCGGTTGGCTCAAACAGATATTCACTGAGGAAACTTACTCTGAAACCCCAGTAAATAGTGTCAAAGATCTTGATGATGGCGAGCTATCACCTAGGCATACTCACTACTTAAGGCATTTCTTAAAATACTATCAAGATAAAGGAGTTCTCCCTTTAAATCAGATTCCTGTAAAAGAGGTTATAGATGGCGAGTTTCTTACATCTGTCTTAAGAGCATCAGCAAGTACTCGTGATAAGATAATATTCCTTCATGCGGCAGCTTTAGCCGCAACTTCTGTAAGTCAATCTGCTTTTGCTATCTTACCAGAGTTCTCTGACGCATTTTGTGAACAAGGCGATAGTAAATTAATAGGTGCAGACAAGCTACTAGATGCAATGGCAAATCATAATTGCGGTAGGTGGACTACTAAGAACCTAGATTCATATCTAACCGTAGTTATAACTACTTTACTTGATAGGTGTAGCAAGGTGGATAACCGGCCACTTTTCATGGTCGCAATGCAAGGAGTAAATGATCTAATTGCGCAAGCAAATAATTATAGAGCTGAATTCAAAGCAGACCTAAAAAAATTCGTTGTGGTCCTTTCAGATAAAGCGATTTCTGGAAAAGATCAGAGATATATTTAGAGGATATATGAGGGCATATCTTTTAAAATTTACGCATAAAAGATCCTCTCCAGCCTCAATAATATATTATGATTCCGGAGCAATAATCCTAGAGGAGAGTTAGGTGAGAGCAGAAGCGATTAAATCTCTCTTTTCAGCCATCCGTGAGATGCATCAGAGAAATCAGGTCGCTTACACTGCTTATGGAAATGAAAAACTTGGGATTACAGAATCAGCTCTACTACAGGAAGTTTTAGGCCATCTTGAAGGAATAACTGCGGTTGAGCTAGGGCGAGCATTAGCACTATCTCCTGTTAAAATTTCACGTTTAGTTAAGACCATGTCAAATGAAGGTTTAATTGAGCGCTCACTTAAATCAGGAAGATTAATTATCTCTGCTACAGAAACTGGAAGGTCTCTATTTTATGAATCATATCAAAAAGCTCAAAAGATCTTCTCTAATGCTTTTGCAAGAGTTCCAAATGAGTATCGAGTTGAATTCTGTTTTACACTATCAAAGCTCTGCGATCGAATGAAAGCTCCCATAGCGAGTCATCTTCCAGAAGATCCACCTTTAATGCCAGAAATTCGAAGACTAACGAGAGTCTGTGGATTCCTAGCCCGTAATACCTTTGGCTCTGGTCGCTCTCCATTAGAATGGCACGTTTTAAACCTGGTTAAAGATCAGCATAACAATCACTCCTGCGCATCGCTTGCCACTTTTCTTGGGGTTTTTCACACGACTATGTCTACTGTTTTAAGCAGACTTGAAGATGAAAATTTAATTATTCGACGACTTTCAGAAAACGATGCGAGAGAAAGAATAATTACTATTAATTCAGCAGGAAGAGCTGAGATTGATCGAATCGAACAATATGGAGTTCAGTTACTTAGTTCTGGAGTATCAGAATTTACTGATGAGATAGTTATACGATTTGCAGAAACATTTAATCTTTATGCTGGACTTCAAGCGACTCAACGAACTATCTCATTGGGTAATTCAATAATACTAACTAGAATAGGTGATAGTGATCTCTCACGAGCAAGATCCTTTGTCATTGAAGAGCGATTTAAGCAGCAGTTGTTAAGTGCAGTTCCAAGCTCATTACTAAATGAGAACCATCCAACTTTTGCCATTCAAAAAGGTGAAGAGCTTTTAGCCGTATTTGAATTCAGCTCTGAGTTGGAATCCTCTCAATTGAATCTAGTACAAGGAATTGCCTCTCCTAAAAACTCTGATCTAAAGCCAGAACTCATAAGGGAAGCTTACTTAAACATGCTAGATTTACTAACAAACCATGATGGTGTTGATATCAATCAAGAGGTCTCTCTTAATCCCCAGCAGCTAAGCCCATCAATCATTGCCGCCTTAGCTAATCAGAAGTAGTCCGCATAAAGATCTATTAATAAATTACTCATTAATTTCATTTCATTTCCGAAATAAATTGCTGTTTAGTTCGTACTATTCCGTAACTCATCGTAATTACATGCTAAAACAACTATTCATTCATTTATGAATTTATTAGCCTTACGTTACAATTATGATAATGTCGGAAATATGAAATACACAAACGTTGCTTCCCAAGAGATAGAAACAACAAAGTCCCCAAACCTAGCGGTTGTAAACGACCTAGCCACGACATGTCGCGAAGAGCTAGTACTTAGCAACCGTGAAAGAGCCTTTAAGACAATCCGTAGGATGCTAGCCAGTATGGGGGTCGTTATGATGGCATGCGAGATGCAGAGCTTAGCAGACTATGCCTTATGGGAATCAGCCATCAGGTATCGCGAAGTTGATGGTGCTCAATTCTTCACATACTGCTTCTTCTTTCTTAAAGCTGAGGTAAGAAGAACCCTTCAGTTAGAGAATGACTCTCGTCGAGAACTAGAAGGTAACGAAACAGTTACTCTTGGAGCTGATGATGGAGAGTCTCTTTCACCACTTGAGAGCTTAGCCTGTGATAAGCCATCGGCAGATAAGGTAGTTGAGCTAAATCAGGTAAGAAGAGTTGTTTTCGAAACTCCTGGAGTACTAAGCGATGTTGAACAATCTCTTATGCGTGGAATCTATGTTGATGATAAATCGGTAGACGAAGTAGCTGATGAAATGGAATATAGCCGAGGACATGCATACGCAATTCGTAAATCAGCAGAGGGAAAGATTAGAAACTATCTTCATGAACATCATGAGTGCATACACTCCTAATCCACTGATAATCGAATAAATATCTAGGGGAGGATTAATGCCTCCCCTTTTCATATCTATATAGTTCACCTAAAAAGTCTGAAAGATCGTAGATATTATATTTTAGTTATAAACAGTCCGAGCGATGTAATTTTCCTTACTATTAACGGAGATTTTAGGTAGGATCTCCCATAACAATCAAAGTCAATTCTAACTACCTAAGGAACGATAAATTGTTAGCATTTGAACCAATCACAGGAGTCTTGCATCTCGATAGTTTAGAGATCCTCTCAGACAGACTAATTTTAAAGCCGATCTCGACTGAATATACTCGCTATATCTTTGAAGAGTTCAATGAAGAAGTTACCCGATATATGGGGCCAAGTCCCGCAAAATCGATTGAAGACACGGTGCACTTTGTAGAGCAGGCAATCCAAAAACGGATAGCTAATAACGACTTAACAATGGTTATATTGGATCGTCACTCAGAGGAGTTCCTTGGATGTGTTGGACTTCATGGTCGATCAACACCAAAGACTCCTGAGATTGGCATATGGATTAAACTAAAGGCACACGGGCTTGGAATCGGAAAAGAAGCTGTCACCTTAGTTTATACTTGGGCCAGAAATAACCTACAAATTGATTATTTTACCTATCCAGTTGATAGAGCCAATCTAAGTAGTAGAAAGATTCCAGAATCCCTTGGAGGATCTGTATTTAATGAAGAACCTCTTCCAAGAATGAATGGTGGAACATTGGATGGTGTAATTTACAAAATATTACCCTGATTGAACTCGAATAGTATTTATTAAAATGGGGACATAAATGTCCCCATTTTAAAATAAACTTTATTTCAGTTAAGTTGTCTTGCGTTTTGGCGCATTAACCTCTTTAAATGCCTCTGAACTACGAACTACTTCTAAAGCAGTAGTAACAGCTTCAGGCTTAATAGCTAACTGAAAGAGATCTTCTGCTGTAGTAGCTCGCTCCTCTTTGAAGGAGTACTGAGCTTTTCCTTCTATCACATCCTCCGGTGGCGTTTGATCATAGACTCTCGTCTTTAAGCCATCCAAAGAGACAAAAACACGGACCGGAACATATTGATCTTTGATGTGGGCCAATCTAGCTGGAGCTGGAAATAGTGGTACTCCAGAGATCACTTCTCCTGTATTATCAAACCCTTCTACCTTGGCAGAATCAGAAGCAAGAAACTTCCTCATGGCAGCATTCATTCTAACTTTATCTTTGACAACTATACTTACTAAATCAAAGTTCGTTGCCTTCTCTTTATCAAGAATATCTGGGTTGGAGAAAGCTTCTCGTGCCTCTGCAGAACACCTTCTCGCTGTTAAATCTACATGAGCCGCTACAACACCAGCAGCGTTCCCTGCTTTTGTTTTTAGAGATGGTAATACTTCATCTTTTAGGTGTCCGAGCTGCTTTTCACCTTTTGTTTTTAGGTCACCGAGAGCAGCCTCTGCATCTTTCTTTAACCCCTCTACCTTCTTTGCTGCTCCTACCTTTAGATCTTCTAACCCCTGTGAAGCCTTACTGCCCAAAGCTTTCAATCCTCTCCCAATCATTCCACCATACCGGTTTAATTCTTCACCTAAATTACTTTGCATACTCTTACCCCTTTTAAACTGAGATACTGGTGTTTAGTTAAGAACTGATTAATTTGTCTGATTTATTTTCATAAAATGTGAGGGGGAAGATATAGATCTTCCTCCTCACATAAAGCTCTGTATAATTAATTACTTAGCAGGTAGCTCTTCAGCTTTTACAGGAGCTGGTGCTGGATGCTCTGCTCTAACTTCCTGCCTAGTCTTACTTCCTGGTAATACTTCAAACTTAACAATTGTAGGTTGTAACTTATCAGATAGCGGCTTTAACCAAGCTCCGATGGTAGTTACCCTTACTTTTTGACCTACAAGATTTGCAAAGGCTCCGTGAAATTCATTTGCCTCTCTATGAGGAGGGAAATATAGCGGCACATCTCTATTTAAGAAGACCATGCCTGATTTCCCAGATGGAGGAGGCGCATCCTTGAAGAACATAATCCTCTTCCAATGATCACCCTTAGCTAAGTCTGTAGTTACGTTCCATGCTGCCAACTCAGGATCTGGGCTTGCATCTAACACGGTTACATCAAAGGTTCTCTGAGTTATAAGATGTGACCAAGGAAGTACTAATGCAGTTCCAACTGCTGCCCATGTAGCAGCCTTAGTGCTCGGAAATACCTTTCTAACTAGATATCCTGCTGCGAGAATTCCACCTGCCCAAGCAGCATATGTTACAGGACTTAATCCTATTGATAATGTCCAAACAGTTGCACCGATTAATAATCCAGCTTGAATTGGGCGTAGTATTGCTTGACGTTTCCACCCTGAAATTGGTTCCATGTGAAGAAGTTTCTCAACACCAGAAAGGATCTTATTTGCTGCAACCATAGGAACAAGAAATGCCGCTGTACCAAGAACTGGTTCAAGAGCTCCACCAAATAACTGAAGTGTAGCTACTCCGATCTGAACAACAGCATTGAACCAAACAACGCCGACAGTTGCTCCTAATATAGGAGCACCATATTTAGCTACTGTATTCCAAGGTGAGGGAAGCATATTACATGGCTTTTCCCACAATCCCCAAAGACGCGAGGCTACCTGTTTCCAATTTGTTGATTGCTTTTCGGATTCAGCTCCACTGTCTTTTGATGAAACTGGATCGGCAGATCTTGATCCTCCACCAGAACTACGAGATCCCTCAGGAGAACGTCTCATCATTCCTAACAGTGAAAATGCGCCAAGTAACAAAGCCCCAACCCCCTTTCCCTTTTGTTCTGTATTGGCTCCTTCTATTCCATCTTTCTTTACATAACTAGAGACTTGAACTGATCTAAGTGTCTTTTCAGTTGGCTTAGCACTCTCTGATAGGTCTTTATGAGAACCTAAAACTTGCGCTCTTAAATCTCCGATGGAAGGTAAACTAAATTTTGAGAGATCTCCTCCACTGGCTTCTGCTGCTACGGCTTTACTCTCGACTTTACTGCCTGCTCCTGGTTTAGCAGCTTCTGCTCCTCCAATACTTGCAAGAGAAAGCGCTACGCCTCCTAGGATTGATGCATTATTTACTGAATTTTTCACGGCATTTGCTCCGATTCAAAGTAGCCCCATCTATATTAAGTATAATTGAGGCTGAAATGTCAGGTTTCAAGAATGACCAAATTTATGATTATTTGACGCGAAATATATTCAATAAGCAGAGCTGCTTTACTCAAAGCGAAACTAAAATAGTCCTGAGGCTACTCTAGTAATAAAATAGGGCGCGCCTATTAACTAAGATAACTTAGCGTTAGAAGAAACATTCACAACATCGCCTATTTCGAATAGTACACCTCTACTCTTCATCTCTCGATAAGAGGCCTCAATAATCTTATCAGCGGCAAACGGCATCCCTTGATAACCAAGAGCTCTACAAAGTTGAGGAATTACCTCTGTTCGTTTTAATCCGTGCGCAGCTTTTACTAATAGGTAAATTGCAGACTGCAACTCATCTGGAGGAATACGATCAAAACGAGCTGAATCCCCTTTAAGTCTTCCACGAATTCTCGGTTGAATTGTAGATATCTCTGCTGAATACATACAATCATCTCGTGCTATTAATTCCCCTTTCTTCACAGCGATCTGAATTGCTTCAACGATCTTAAGCCTCATCTCTTCATCATTTGAAGATAATCCGCTTAATGCAAAGTATCTGTCATAAAGTTCATCTCTATGAAGCGGCCCCTCTTGATTTACGATTGAAACTAAGACATCTGAAAGTTTCTCTAGCTGAATCTGACCAGCGGTTCTCTGAACTTCTCTTAAAGTCATTGGATCAAGTCTTGCTCGCTTGTACTGAGAGAATAACTCTAGATGTTTCTCTGAGAAAACCTTTCTCTCAATCTGTCGTAATGGCTCATGCGGAATATGCGAATCAGGTCGTCTTAAACGACTCTCTATTAGGCTATTAAATTGACTTAGTTGTTTCTCTGGGTCTCTAAACCATTCAAGGATCCACTCTCTCTGCGGTTCCTGATATGAAATCTCTTTGGCAGTCTCATCTCTCACCAACTCATGCTCGACCGAAGAATCTCCAAGGTGGCTTGATGGTTTATCTAAGAGTATACAAAATAAGTATCTCTCTGAATCAGATTGATCTCGCACAGCTATATCGATAGTTCCAAAGGGAGTTTTTAGATTACAGTCAACTGTTAAGCCATACTGAGTCTCCAAAATCTCTTTCAACATCGCTTGAAAATGGTCTATTTCTAGCGCTTCGGAGAGCCGAGAATTTGTTACTATCTCTGGGTCTCTATGAAGCTCTTCATTCATAAAATAGATATTTGCTCCTGGATTACCCCTCAGTATCTCGCTTAAGAGAGATGAAGGTGTATCTCTATCTACAAAAATCTTATCAAAGGTAACTCCTGGGTTAGTTACTAGCTCTTTATTATCACTCACTATTATAGGCTTAGCATGTTGAAATGCTGCGGGAGCTTCAGATAGTAATTGTTCAATGCTATTCGGGTTATCTACATCAGCTAACAACTCAATTAGCCGAGAAGATTGGCCACCTACATCATATCGTGGAATTCCTTGCCAATGCTTAGAGGCAACTAATGTCGCATTGGCTTGCAACATCCAACTATTTGCATCCAACATCTTACCGAATAAATCTGACTCTCTTACTTGCACAGAAGTACCAGGTCTTGAGTTCGAAAATTCCTCTCCTAACCCATTAAACCAAGTATATTTGAGAGTATCTGCCACTATTGGTCGTGAAAGATCTCCACTTCTTACTTGCGACATAAGAGAGGAGATTCCTACTCCTTCAGCCTTAGCAACAAGCGAGAGAAAGGACTGCCAACTGCTCCAAGCCTCAGCTCCTAGATTCATCGAGGTAAGTCTTGTTAGTTGGTCTTCTAAACTTTTTGAAGTGAAGGAGTCTTTCTGCTCCTCTTCTGATAATCCTACTAGTGCCAGATATTCTTGACGAGCTTCACGATATTGATTCAAAAGCGAAGATATCTCCTCCTGCTTTATTGAATTCTGGTAAACTACTGATGGTTGACGAAATGCTGCAACTATAGCTTTTCTACTACTCTCATTAAGAAGCGCGCACTTACTAAAGATAGCTATAACAGCTTCTGCTACCTGAGCTTTTTGTCTCCAATGATTAAGTGCATCGCTATTCTGGTCGCGGTCTATAAATAAAGATGAGTCACTAAAGAAGCTCTTTAGAAAATCAGCAGATTCTTGTGCTTTTTCCTGTGCATTTTGAATTTTTACAAGGTGATCTACTAATCTAGAAACATCCTCTACCTTAGAGGGCACATTAACGACCTTACTAAGTTTTCCTAAAACTTCCTCATATTCAGCATGGAATAATCTAGTAATGAAATTCTTTCCTAAGTGCTCTCCTACTACCTGCTTTACATTGGATAAATCTAAGCTTTTTAATCGTCCAAAGTTAATTCTTCCAGAAAACTCACGCTCATAATCATAGTAATGAAGCTGCTCTGCAATTCCCTCAAGTATCTTTGGCCCGTTCTGAACCCACCCTTTAAACGCTCGCATATTGACATGCTGTAAAGCTGCTCCGTCAGCAGTATCAATTCCATTAATAATCTTAAGAGCATCAAGTGCTGCGTTTATTTGCTCTTCAGAAAGATCTGAAGAGAGACCCACTTCATCAAGGAATTCAGAAATAGTACACTGTAAAGCTGTTA
>CAZTER010000051.1:0-8849 GCA_964612045.1 uncultured Bdellovibrionales bacterium | reverse complement strand
TACGCCATCGACATTGAACCAAGTGTAATAAGTTGTAGAAGGTGTGGAGAAGGTCGAGTATAGGCCTGAAATTGCTTCAAAATCAGCACCTTGTTGAGTAACCTGAGAGGTAAAATGAGGTTCTTGTGAGAAACTAACTTGAACATTGTCTACATCACCAATGTTATTCTGCGTAATATAGATTGAATCCGAATCATAGTAGAATGTAAAATCAGCACCATCATTGTAGATAGCTTCGTCAATTTTACCCGCTAAATTATTAATGACTGTATTCCTAGAGTCATAAGGTTGTACTACTACCTCATACGAGTACGTAGCTTGAGGATTAGGATTTGAAGAAGTTGATCCGTTATAATTTAACCAGAAGGAGTATGTATTGCCATTTCTGTCAGTGACAAGAAATCCTCCTAAATCAGGATCTACAGAATAAGAGTAGCTGTTACCATCAGATAATTTATATGTAGAGAACGATGAATTTGCTGAATAGTAATATGAATCAGACTCATCTCTTCCGGATGAGTTAGATAGTATTATAAGTTCCCCAGAGTACGGATTTAGAAAATCTGTGCGAAATTGAGTTGAGAAGTATGTCGAGAAGTAATCATTAATTTTACTAGCAACTTCATTTTCAGAATCATAGCTATTAATACTAATATGATTGTATCCACTTCCTGCACTAACACCATCAATCTCAAAATCAAAGTAGTATGGAGTTCCATCCGAATATATTACAAAGTAATCATCGATCGTTAGATCACTAACTGCGCCTATTAAAATAACCGTTTCCTCGTCTTGTGTAGACTCAGATTCAAAGGGTTGATAAATATCATCAAGTAGTGTGATTACAGTTTGCTCTTGCTGCTCAACATATTGAGTAAAAGTTGCTCCACTGGAGAATTGAATCTCGGTTATATTCTGACGTGCCTCTGATGTGCTGTTAGCTATTCCAGCTATATTAGCAAATAAAGCATCGAAGCTCTTTGAGGCATTTGTTGAATTACCAATAGCTGTATTTTTGATAGTTACTGAACTTCCAGATGCTGAGGCAGTAACTTTGCCAGAAGTTTGAGTGGAGATCGCAGCAGCAATTTGAGCAGCCAAATCCTCGTTAGTAGCACTCCATGCAATATCAACTCTAATTCCTGTTCCTGATAACATTGGGTCGGATCCAAAGTATGAATAGCTATCTACAAAGGAGTGATCTTGAGCATATGTATTAAGCCATACATAATAGTTAGTTCCATCTGCTGCTTGAAACTGAATATGACCTCGATTCGAGTTGTTGCCACTACTGCCATTAAGAACAGTTCCGACACTTATTCCGTCTCCAGTAATATCCGATGTATTTCCACTAGAATTAGAGGTAAAATGAATTGTTGAGCTATAAGAATATGAAGCCTGATCTGGATCGTATCCGTCATCCTGGTAGAAGACAAATGGAGCATCTGCGGCATTTATAGCAGTTTGAACTGCATTTCCTAAAGCTTCCCAATTGCCCTCCTGTAACCAAGACTGTTCGTAATTTATTACATTATAGGAATAAATCGGTTCTCCACTCTCTGAAACAAATTCAAAGCTATAAGTTGTGCCCTCAGGCGTTGTTATCGAAAAAAATCCATTCTCTGAAAGAGTAGATAACTCGATTGTAGAATGCTCTCTTCCTGAATTAAAGTTTGCTTGTTGTCCCATATTCATTATGGTTACAATTGTCTGTTCTCCTGCACCACCAGAGGTCGTTGATATAGTATTGACCGTTCCTGGTGCTTCTGTTGTCGTTTCAACTGTTAAATTCTTTCCAAAAGAGACAGGGATTGAGAATCCAATACTAGTACTAATCTGAATTTGAACTGATTGAGATGATGTATCAAATAATTGATTTCCATTTATATCCGTTGATTTAACAATTCTATTGTACTCTGTTGTTAGCTTATTAAGCTCTGCTTGTAGCGCTTCTAACTGAGATCCACTAAGCGCACTAGAGGATGCTTTTTCTGCAATTTCTAACTGTCGTGCACTTATTGCTCCTAGCGAATCTATCGCGGATTCTGCCATCGATACAGAGCTTATAGCGCGATTAATAGCTAGTAGCCCTGAGTTTTGATCTAGTTTTGATGAATTAAGAACGAGTGATATTGCAGCTTCATTAGTTAAGCTTAAAGTATCAATACTTGTTGTTCGTCGACTAAAATCAAGAGTACTTGGTTTAATCGAAATCGAACTACTAAGTAGTTTTCCAATATCTCTTAAATTCATTCTTTAATCGATCTTGAATTACTCTATATACTTGTAATAACGGAAAGTAGTTCATCATCTTGTATGAACTGGCGCTTTTTACCCCTTTAGCAATCTGTGTATCCAGAAAACCTATAGAAGATAATAGGGGTTTCCTTCACCCGATTCTTTTGACCTAGCTTGTAATGACAAACGAATTCCAATGATTATTAAAGCTTGCAATGAAGACGATAGAGTAAATTTTATTACGCAAGTCACATCAGGTTAGAATAACTATTCAATTTCTGGTCTTAACCTACAGGTTTTAGATATGAGATACCTGTTATTGTTAATGAGGCGATATACTTTAGTGGTTAAGTAATACATACCTGGTAGGTTTAAAAATATCCCAAGTAGTTTTGTCCACCATACAGAGCTAAGGATATGAATATAAACATCTGCTCCACTAATTAATTTTTTATTCGGATAGGCAATCCTGATCTCTTTAATTAACTCTTCAGTAGGAGTGTTTAGAAATTCAGCTATCCAATGTGATTGAATAGGTGTAATTAGGTAACCAGCTTTGTTGATTATTCCACGACAACGCGGAACAAAATAACTACAAAACCCGCAGCGAGCATCATAAAGTAACCAGCCCTTTTTTGCTTTGTTAACTAAGTCTTGAATCGGTGCTTCGCTCATCTTTAAAGTTTAAGGTTTATATCGTTATTTATGCAAGCTCTCAGTTCTGCGTTAATAGCAGCACAATAAGGTTTTTATAATTGTCACTATAGAGGTGTTTTTATGTTAATTTGTACAGAGAGATGAAGTCATAAAGTCGAAGATATAGCTTCAATTTATGACAATAATTGCAACACTCCCTAAACCTTCTGATGATCCTTTGAGTATGAGAGAGATAAAGCCCCCAGCAAGGCTTCCACAACTTGATACAAGTTTTACCGTGTTTTTAGCCGGCAGTATTGAGCAGGGAAGAGCAGTTGATTGGCAACGTGATTTAGTAACAGCTTTTAAAGATAAAGATATTTTATTTTTAAATCCTCGTCGAGACCAGTGGGACCCTAATTGGCGTCAAGATATTGAGGAGGAACAATTTAGAGAGCAAGTTGAATGGGAGCTAGATGCCTTAGAGAAGGCAGATCTTATAATCATGTATCTGCAGCCAGAAACATTATCTCCAATTACCTTACTGGAGCTAGGCTTATTCGCTAGAAGTAATAAATTAGTTGTGTGCTGTCCTGATGGATATTGGAGAAAAGGAAACGTCGATGTTGTCTGTAAGAGATTCGGGATACAGCAAGTCGAAAAATTCGAGGATCTTATAAGTGTAGTTGAGTTAGGTGTAGCTGCGTCAGTTTAGGATTGAGAGCATGGATCTAGTTTATTTAAACGATTAATTCTTATCTCTCCTGAAAGTGCCTTATCAGTTAATTGTGCTGATAACGTCTGATATCCATCAAGATGAATGGATCCTGAACCAGAAGATGGGCGTGTATCGATAGAGAGAACTACTCCATTAGTTTTAATCACTCCATTTTCAAGAAGTATGTTAAATCCCCAGTTATCAAATATTTCATTCTTGATCTGACATCGTAACGATTCATCTGCTGTTTGTAATAAATTGTGATAGTAACCAGCTTGAATATCTGGACCCATAACAGTAGGCCAGATAAATAGATCCGCTTCCTTTCCTGCAATTAGAGAGAAAAATCTCTCTTCAAAATCTGCGCATACTCCTAGAATATAGCTAGCGGTTACTCCGCCCTCGAGTTGAATCTCTCGCTGTTTAATAGTGGCGCTTGCTATACTATATGCAGCTTCTGCAATCTCTGTTTCTGGAAGATAGCTACACTCTCTATCTCGGTTTGGTCCGTTTGCAACGGTACACCAATCTGATCCGGTAGTTTTATATTGAATATCAGATATCGTCCCTTCTGATGTTATAAGGAGAGCCCCATTAATAATTATCTCTAATCTGGTTCCATCTTGAGTAATTATCTCTTTTGATATTGGAATTGATGGAGCAATTATTTCGATTTTTTTTCTCTTAGCAATGCTTAAGAGTTCATTAATTAAACTGATTAGAGAACTGCCGTTATAAGCGGAAGATACTGAGCAACTTGAAATATCACATGTGGCAGAAAGGCGTGGTCGGGAAGAAGAGAAATTAGGAGAATTAATTGCATACTCGGAGAAGATTACTATTTTCGGGATTATTAATGATTGCTGTATTAAGGTATCAACCTCGATTGCTATATTATTTAGATTATCTATTCGTGATATCGCCAAGTATGGCAATAAGTACTCCGGTTCTATCTCTTTTGGTTGAGTGAGTACAAAGAGATATTTATATTTTGCAGTTTTAATAAAAAGCTGCTCATCTTTAAGCACTCTTTCTTCTTTTGTTACATTCCAAGAGGTCAATATACTATAGCTATATTTTCCTGCCTTCTTCGTTTTAGTAAACTTTACTGCTAGTTGATTACTTGCTTCTGGAGCAGGTAATAAGTCTTTTAATAATGCGTTGAAGCTAGTGATGCCATTATAATCTTTGAGGCTAATCAATTGTTTTGCTACCGGTTCTCGCAGATTTATCTCTTTGAATATCTTAGTAAAAGTATCTCCTCGTTTTAATTTATGAAATTCTCCATCACTTGTAAGAAGATAGATTGGATTACTAGTACTGCTAACAAGTCCTCTAAAAAGTCCGGTCGCTGAACTTGAAGATAGTTTACCTTTGGTGGCTAGATCTATCAGTTTTTTCCAAGAGGAGGCGGTCGTTACCTTTTTAACTAATAATTTTCCGTTCCAAGATGGATTAGAAATACTTAAATCAATTCCTGTATAGCGCAGGGTTTGGTAAGCTACCTGAAAAAACTGTTTTTGATTGTTAAGATTTATTCCCTCTGAATTGACAATCGAAACAGATGTTAATGATTTACAATCTGTTGGTACAAGGGAGCATAGCGTTGTTTCTATAAAATCAGATTTAGCTGGCAGACTAATAGATTTTGTCGGCAAGTCCTTTGAATTTGATAATTGAGCGAGTGCTATATCTGGAAGATAGACGAGAGCAGTGAGAGCTAAGCAAAATATCTTTGTTCTCCAAGGTCTCTTTGGCGATCCAGAATTTTTACCCATCTCTTACTGATCTGGCTTTGATCGCGATCTGATCCAATATTTTAGATTTATAAAGATAAGTTATTTTAGGCAGTTATCTCAAATGTCTTAGATTAACTTACTTGTTTTAGGTTAGAGGAGGTCTTGGCCAAGGTTTTGGACCATTTATATCTACCTGCATAAATCTTAACTCTTTCATTCTAACAAAATTATGTAGTTCATCTGTATCTGGAGGGCTTTTCTCTACACAGACAAAGCCATATCTATTCAGGTGAATTGTTGAGTCAGTAGTTTTTATAGCGGGTTGAAAAGCGATGAAAGAAGAAAACTTTTCAACAGCACTTATAAATTTGTTCAAAGGTATATTTGCAGGAGTAAGAGGAAGTTCTCCAGCAACTGTTCCAAGCTCTCGATCTACAGATATTTCTCCGCTTTTAGATTCGCTTAAAGAAAAAATTCCAAATGATTCTGAATAGCGCACCTCTAGGTATCTTTGCTCAGTTCCAGTTGGGCAATCTTTGTGACCTTCTCCAATGTATTTTCTGCGATGATATATAATTTGAGCCAAGAGCGTTGCTGGTTTAGGATCTGTATCTATAGGAAGTAGTGACAAAGCACGATGTTCTTGGAGTTCAAATATGTCGCGTCCACTTTCCCAGGTGGAATAACTAAGAGCTGGAGTGTTATCTAAGATGCCATCGACTAATGCAAGAGGAATATCGAGTTCGTGAGCTTTTGTAACGATTGAATTTAACCTTTCTTGGAATGGCATTCGTTGTTCAGTACAGAGATCTGGAAAAGAGGTTAAGCTTAATATTTTACTTAGAGGAGCTTCAGCTTCAATATCTTCAGAGAATGTAGGACAAACAAATTTTATAATCGGCATCTTTTATCCTTTTATAGTTTTTAAGATTTTTTTCTTGGTATTAGCATTTGAAGAATCTTTAACTCTCGAAAATTTCCAGCATGTAACTCTTTTCGTAGTTTTTTGCTCATAAGAGTCCCAATCTTGCATCTCGAGATATACTCCCTCATTTGCACCAGGAGTAATTGTAAGTGGAAGATCTAATTTCTGATGTTTGCAATTCTGATTTTCACACCACTGAGCAAAGTCAGCTTCGTAGCTAGAGATTACTTTGATAGGTACAACTAGGTCTAATTTGCAGCTAGTTGCCCTTTGAAGAGCAAAATTAAGAGCACCTTCAATCTTATCCCAAGTTACTGGAGATCCATCTGGTGTGTATACAGGATCAATAACCAATGTAGTCTCTGATGGCTGCTTAGATACTTTTTCACTAGCCCTAAAAGTATATAAATCATCTTCACTCTCAAGAGTTGCAACCCAGATCAAAAAATTTACCCTTGGAACTTCATCTTGGTCCAATGCTACTACTGCTTCGAAATGATCTTCGCACCAAGCTAGATTATATTTCGCATTTATACCTGACCTGTAATCTAGGCATTGTCCTACAAAAGCTTTTAGTGCTCGTGAAAATTCATGCTCCGGTCTATAAATTAAGATCTGACGCTGTTCAGAGCTATTACATCCGGCAGAGATAGCTTCAAGATCTCTGATAACTTCTATGTCCGTAATTTGATGTAATGCAGATGGTGTATCTAGTAATCTAGATAAAGTATCTCCATTTGGAAGGAAGAGGTCGTTTCCTAGAGTATTAATCTGATATGAATCAAGAGATAGGCTAGATTTTTTTGCCAAATCTTCGGTCAGTTGGTCTAATACACCTTTTTTCTCTTCTAATAGTGCAACTGCCTTCTTTGCTGTTTTTGCAATATTTCCTAGAGAAGCCATGGCGCGCCGTTCTACCTCATTCCATTTAGTGCAAGCATCTCGAATTATAGCTAGCTGCTCTCTATTTGAAGCAGTATTCCATTGTGGTTCGTCTAGTTTGCTTCTTAGTACTCTTAGCTCTCCAAGATATGTATGAGTTGCAAAAGAATCTCTGAAATCAAATCCCATAGCTGTAATAAGCTGCTCTGCCTTTCCTAGTTCTTTTCGTAGATCTGACATCTCATCTAGATGTAGTTGTAAAACATCAGTGGCACGATTTACCATCCACCAGATTGGCTGCCATTTAGAGTAAGCTTTTTGAGTCTTCATCAAATCATCTAATCTAGGATCTTCTTTGTTGGTTTTTAAGAGGGATTGAATACTTGTAGATAGAGCTTGTAATAGACCTTCATTACGATCTATCTCTAAAACTTTTCGAGATAACGGCGTTAAATGAGTTGGATGTTGTAGCTGCGATATCGTGTTTATTAATGAGCGTAAACGATCTTCAATAGCCACATCTCTTACAACGTGAGCATACATGGCCGACCCTGTTCTCCATTCCTTCTGAGTAGTTACTTGGAGAGATGAGATCGGTGATGATTGTCGAGCTAGTTTTCGTTTCTCGGTAAGAGTCAAGAGTTGAGATTGTGAATCACACATTGAACTAATAGCTCTAAATATCTGATTACTAACTTTAGGATCCCCAGTTTTCCACTCTCTTGATAAATTTAGAGCCTCAGCCGTTGCTGCAGCTTGTAGCCAAGGCATTAAGTCACTTTTTCTAATCTGTTTTTGGTATGGAAGGTATACTGCTGCAAGGTCCATCAATCTCTCTGTAGAGATCCGCTCAACTATCTTTTGAGGAACTACCTGAGAGAGGATAGATATTACTGGTTTCTTTGACATCTCTCGAAGTTCAATCAGATCCTGAATCTTACCACTTACTATGGCCTCTGATATTTCGTTTAGCGCAGTGTGACGAGATTCTACGGAGAGTTGATTGATAGCGATTGCAAGGGCATTACAGTAATTCAGTAGGGGAGCGATATCAGAGCTTGCTAGTCTATGAATACCTGCAAGGCATTGACTAAGTAGCTCAAGTCCGTCGTGATTATCGATTGAATGAACAAGTTTAATTAATAGTTCATCTCTTGAAATTTGCCCTAAACGAACAGCTCTTTTGCTAAGGTCCTCTAGTAGGTTAGGAGACGAGGTAAAAGCTATTGGAGCTATAATTGATAATAAAGCTTGAGCGCCAGCTTGAGATAAAAATCTATCTAAAACAACTGGTTCAATAAATAGAAGTCTATTGCGTTCCGACAATTTTGCTCCGTACAGAGTACCAGAAGGAGCAATCGCTTCTAGCCTAGCATAAGAGCCAAGATCTAGATTCATCATTAGATATCTTAAACTTTCAGGATTTTTTCTACTTGCAGCAATATTCTCTCTATCAAGTTGAGGAATATCATTCTTGTCAGATGTTTTATATTGGTCAGAAGAGATAATTTCATTTATGTACTCCCCCCAAAGTTTTACTTTCTGAGTAATATCTATCTCTACCGGCTCTGAATCAGAGTTTAGAATATCTAGGGCTTTCCATAGACAGGTGACTAACAGTTCTTTGTCTTGTGGTGACTGAACAATATCTTTATGAATCTGTACTAATAAATCTGGAAAATCATCCTGATGAGAGACCTTCACAGCCATG
>CAZTER010000050.1:0-8998 GCA_964612045.1 uncultured Bdellovibrionales bacterium | reverse complement strand
GATCTGAGTACGAGAAGCTTGAACAGAAGTTCGCAAAGTTACGAGACCAGATCTACAGTCGCTTAACTCCTTATCAAAGAGTCCAACTTTCGAGACACTTTGATCGCCCTTTTACGCTTGATTACATCAAATATATCTTTACTGACTTTATAGAATTTCATGGTGATCGACTCGGACATGATGATGCTGCCATAGTTGGTGGCACGGCCATGTTAGGAGAGCTTTCTGTGATGGTTGTTGGTCATCAACGTGGAAGAACAACGCAAGAAAGACTGAAGAGAAATTTTGGAATGTCTCAACCTGAGGGGTATAGAAAAGCTCTAAGACTATTTAGGATGGCTGAAAAGTTTAAGCTACCAATAATCACTTTTATTGATACTCAAGGTGCTTATCCTGGGCTTGAAGCAGAAGAGCGTGGACAAGCTGAGGCGATTGCAAGAAATATCGCTGAGCTTTCAGAGTTTACAGTTCCAGTAGTAGCGGTAGTAATCGGAGAAGGTGGAAGTGGTGGTGCATTAGCACTAGGAGTCGCTGACCGGATCTTGATGTTAGAGAATGCTTGTTATTCTGTTATTACCCCTGAAGGCTGTGCTTCTATTCTATGGCATCACGATAGAAATGAGCCACCACAAGAGCAGGCTGCCAGAGCAGCTGAGATGCTAAAGCTTACAGCGCAAGACCTTCGCTCTCTTGCAGTTATAGATGAGATCGTCCCAGAGCCAACAGGTGGAGCTCATATGAATCATAAAGAGGCTGCAGAGTTGTTAAGGACCGTTTTGGTGCACAATCTCGAAACTCTTGGTAAGCTTGAAGTTAAGGATATGCTCGATCAACGATATAATAAGTATAGAAAGATCGGGCCGTATACAGAATCTAACTAATTAGGGGTCTAGCTAGGTAGAATTTCCTTATATTTTCGGGATATTAGATAGAGGGGAGGATAGCCCCCCTTTACACATTCTTGGCATGAGGGTAGAACCTCCAGGAATAAAACGTAGTATATTGAGATAGGTAAGAAAGAGGTACATGGGCAAGGATGCGATAGAGATGCAAGGGGTGATCAAGGAGTGTTTTCCAAACACCACCTTCTTGGTTGAGTGTGTTAATGGTCATAAGTGCTTAGCTTATCTAGCGGGCAAAATGCGTCGATTTTATATTCGAGTACTTCCTGGAGATAAGGTTCTTGTAGAGATCTCTCCATACGATTTGAGTCGTGGGCGTATTATTAAAAGAATTACTGACAAGCCAGGCGCACCTCCAGAAGGCGCACCTCCTTCAGACGCTTAATACTATTTAGAATATCTGAAATCTAATAAAACAATTTATTAGAGAGTCGTTGTTAGATAAGTGCTGGAGCATTTTATCCAGAAGAGTTTTCTATAACTCTAATCTTTATTGATTATTCTTTTAAAGCTCGCCAGCAGGCATCTGAAAGTTCTTCAGCAGCATTCGATGGTGAGAGATCATTGAATCCATCTAGCCAATCTCTTACATAAGCTAATGGGATTCCGAAAATGATGCTCCAGATTAAGTTAGCTTTTAGTCTTCTAATCTTCTTCTCTCTGATCGCTACTTTAATTGCACGAGTTAGAGTTCTGCCGAGAGGATCGAATCCAACAATCGTAGGATGTTTAATAACTCCAGTCATAAATTCATTATGACGGCTAAGCCATATATACTTTGAGAGTTGTTGATTGACCTCAGAGAACTGTAGAAATGATTTTACAGTTATTTTCAGAACTTTTTCAGGATCCTTCTGATTTCCAATAGCAGAGTGTAGCGCACGTCTAAAAGCTTTTATCCCTTCATCATATAAGGCTGCTGCAACTTCCTCTTTATTTTTGAAGTTGTGATATATCGATCCTACGCTGCATTTGCTTTCACGGCTAAGGTCAGGAACATTTGTATTGAAATATCCCTGTTCAACAAAGAGTTTTAAGGCGGCAGCTAAAATTCTTTCTCTTGGACCAAAAGCTGATAGATCTACAACTTGTGGTTTAGCTTGAGCTGGTTTGTCCTGCCCTGAACTAGGCAGTTTAGATGGGACTTTGTAATCGCTATTCATATGGACAAAACCTTATAGCTCCCAACGGGATACGTCAACCGTTCAATTCTCTCACAGTTTTGCCCACTTACCCAGTAAAATATCAGCTATTCTTATAAGGTTGTAATACCAGCTGAAATAGCAATCTTTACTAGCTCAGCATTAGTTTTAACCTTTAGCTTCTTGAGTATGTTGCTTCTATGGGTATCCACAGTTCGGGTACTAATGTGCAACATCTTAGCGATAGTCCTGTTCGGTTGTCCGGCAGTGATTAGAGCTAATATCTCACGTTCACGAGATGTCAGGTTATCGACTGTTTGTTTATCTGGAGATCCAGATTCATCTGCTTTTATTACAGCATCTGTAAGAGATGGACTCAGGTAGGTTTTCCCAGCCAATATTGCTGCTATTGCAAATTCTAGCTCCTGAATATCAGCATTTTTTGGGACATATCCCTTAGCGCCAGCGCGAAGGGCTGCTTTTACCTTACTTCCTTCTTGATCTGCTGATAGCATTAAGACTGGAGGACAGCTGCCCCAGTTGCTCATTGCATTGAGGGCCTGTAGGCCATCCACCTTTGGCATCGAGAGATCCATAATAATGATATCAGGTTTCTCTTTGTCTAAGATTGTTAGAAGCTCTTCCCCGTCTTGAGCTTGAGCAACAACTTGATAATTGCCACGGGTAGCCAAAAGCTCACATAGAGCCTGTCTTAGTACCGCATGATCGTCCGCAATAACTAAATTAACCATAGTTGATCCTCAGAAGCTTTAGCCATCCTTAGCTATCAGTTACGACAATTCATTAGATAAACTTGAGGATTAAAAATAGAAACTATGAGTTGCTAATGAATTATTGAGTAAGGCTTTGAAGTTACTAGGTAAAAATGCAGAATTTAAATTGAGCTTAATTGATTAATCATCGTTTAACGCACGGATTGTTGCTAGTTGTTCACCTATGCGGTCTTCCGTATCTTCCTGACTTTTTTGGCGGAGCTCTTCGATAATTAGAGCTAACTCATCTGGTGCTCGTATTCCTGAAAGTGTTAACTCGGGTCCTTCATGGCCCGCTGTTGCTAATGAGACATCTCCAAAATCAAATATCCTGCCTAAAAGGCCCTGATTCACCCCGATCGCTCTTAAGTCTAGACATTTAATTGAGGGAGTCGAGTAATAGAAAGAGATCCTTCCCTTGTAATGGGTAATTCGATCCCGTCCTAATATGTAAAGATCATTATAATAGCGTCTGACAATCTCAAGGATGATTCCGATAGGTAATAGCATTAAGAGGCGTACTGTAAAGAACCAAACTCCTGATGATTCTCCGCTCTGAGGATAAGTTGCTATAGCAAAGATCGAGATTCCGACAGATAGCGTTACAGCCAATAGTATTAATCCAAGACTTGATCGAAAAGAGCGTCGCAACTGCAGAAGTTGCTTACGTTTCGGTGTGCACATGATCTCTTCAACACTTGGATAGTGACTCATATATAAATCGTAACACACCCCTAATTCTTAAGAACCATTACAAATTTTTATTTTGGCCCCAGGTTTGCACCTCTACTCCCGTAGTACGGCAGTTTGAACACTAACACTTAGTTATTTCAGAGAGTTAGTGAAATTGAATTGCTCGTATGTGTCAAGAACTCAGCGGCGCAACGTTGGTTATTTGACACTCCAATTAACAGGAGAGCAAGAGATGGATCTCTTTCAAACATGGAAACTAGCGATCGACGCATTACTCGTTATCTCATTGTTGTATCTAAGCGTTAGGTTTCTAAAAACAAACCGCGCAATAAATACAAGAGAGCTTAGAGATCTAGAGATCGTTTTGAGGACTTTACTACGTGATGCGGATGTCGCGAGTAAATCATTGTCGGACTCTCTTTCGCGACGCCAAGGAGGATTAGAAAAATTACTTGGGGATCTAAGTGGATCAGAGGTTCGCCTCCGAGATTTATCACAGAAGGCAGAATCACTTAAGGATGGATTAATAGCTACTGTTGCTAAAGCTGAAGCTTATGCAGTTAGAGAGCCACGAGCATATAGGGCTGCAACTGGTGAGCGAGTAGGAACAATTTCGCTTTCTCGTGAAACTGAAGAGAGAGCACCTTCTAACCAAAACTACTCTGCAGGTGAGGAAACTCAGGTTGTGGAGCCGCGTGCTTCGAGAGCGGCAAATAGTGCGAAGTTAAATATATTCGGTGAACCAATAGAGCCATCTAGTGAAACAGTTGTTGAAGCAGCACCTGTATATCCAAAGCAACAGTTAGCTCGAGAAATAGAGGTTGAAAGAGCTGGTGGATTATCACGAGCTGCATATAGCCGCCCAAAAACTGGAATGGATAAAATCTATGAAGCAGCGGAAGCCATGCTTAGAGCTGGTAAAGATCTAGAGTCCACAGCAGCAATTACACGACTGCCAATTGAAGATGTCAGAAAGCTTTCGCAGTTAGTGATTCGTGAACAACATCAACAAAGTTCGCGAACTGAGCAACGAGATATCTTGGATGCGCAGTTTTCAGAAGAGGCTCCTGTGGCACAGTCCAAGTCTAGAGAGGCAAGTCCGGATCCACGCCTCGGTGTTCTAGCAACAATGCGTCGTCAAGTTGAGGTGCTATAATGGAGAGAGGATCTTACATCGCAGCATCAGGTGGCGTTGTCCAGTTTCAGAAACTGGAGGTGCTAAATAACAATCTCGCTAACGTCTCTACCCCTGGTTTTAAGAAGCAGATTGTTTCTACAGAACAGGAGAGGTTTGAGGATACTCTTGCTAGTGCAACAGCAGGAAAAGATCCATTCGCTCGTGACGACCAAGATCGTACTCCTGGTGTAAGGAGTGTAAAGACCGCAACTGATTTCTCCCTTGGTCCGATTGAGAATACAGGTAATCCACTAGATGTTGCTCTACGTAATCCTAACGATTTCTTCGTAGTAGAGGTGGATGGAGAGGCTCAATATACACGCGCTGGAAATTTCACAATTAATGCAGCAGGCCAGTTGTCCACTCAAGATGGAGCAACGGTTTCTGGTGATGGTGGAGCTCTAACTGCAGATGGTGCTGGAGCATTAATTAATCCCGATGGCTCACTGAATGTGAACGGTTCAAATGTTGGTCGTTTACAAGTTGTTCGCTTTGAAGATCCAGCCGCTCTTGAGCGAGTAGGAAGTTCACGTTTCAAACTTCCAGCTGGAGTACAGGCTCCAGAAAGTGTTGAGCCACAATTGGTTGGACAAGCACTCGAGAGATCTAATGTCTCAGCAGTAAACGCTATGGTCGATCTGATCGTCGCAAATAGAGCGTTTCAGCTTTACACCCGTTCCGCTGAATCCATCGATGCGATGAATCAAGGAGCGATAAATCAAATAGGTCGTTCACGATAGGTTGTTAATTAGGTTGGAGGGTTATGATTAGAGCACTTTACACATCAGCCACTGGAATGCAGGCACAGGAGACAAGTATTGATGTAATCTCCAACAACCTCGCTAACGTAAATACCACTGGTTATAAGAAGAGCCGCGCTGATTTTCAGGATCTGATGTATCAGTATCTGCTTGAGCCAGGTGCGCAAACCTCTGCCTCCACACAGAATCCAAGCGGTATTCATGTTGGACTCGGTGTAAAAACATCCGCAGTGCAAAAAGTTTTTGCTCAGGGAGATCTGACTTCGACAAGTAATCCTCTGGATCTTGCGATAGAAGGAGATGGGTTCATTACAGTTCAACTCCCAGATGGAACAAATGCATATACACGCTCTGGTGCACTACAGATTAATCAAGATGGAACATTAGTCACTGCTGACGGGTATCAAGTAGTCGGTCCAGGAACAATTCCAGCAAACGCTCTTTCTATAACAATAGGTGAAGACGGAACGGTTTCTGCACGAGTTCCTGGAACAGCTACAGCACAAAATCTCGGTCAGATACAGGCTACTAGGTTCCCAAATAATGCTGGGTTACGAGCAACAGGAAGGAATTTATATGAAGAAACTGCTGCTTCGGGATCTCCAGTAAATGGAATATTTGCTCAGGATGGATTCGGTAGAATTCAACAAGGTTTCCTTGAAAGTAGTAACGTTAGTGTCGTTGAGCAGGTGGTTAATATGATTACTGCACAACGTGCTTATGAAGCTTCTTCCAAGGGGATTTCGACTGCCGATGAGATGTTAGGTCAGGCGATAAATCTTAAGAGGTAATCATGATTATTAGATCTCTTCTCATACTTACTGTGCTAGTTGGCGAAGTGCTAATTGGCGAGGTAGTGGCTGACGAAGTCGCTTCACGAATTATGGTCAATGGAAGATCAGAGGTTGTCTTAACTCGAGGTTCAATCTTACTAGAAGATCTAGCTGAAATATCTTCAGAGATCGGAGCTGATGATTCGATTCTTCAACTTAAGAAGATTAAAGTCGGAGTTGCTCCTTCTCCAGGAAAGAGATCTCAGATTGATGCTCAGTTAGTAGTTGATCGTATGCGTGAAGCGGGGGTCGATTTTAAAAAGGTGATCTACACTTTTCCTAGAGAGATTGGAGTTCAACGTGCTGGAAGAGTTCTTCCGTTGGATGAAGCTGAGAGACTTGTAGATCAGGCCCTTAAGGCAAGTGGAAGAGACCTTAGTATTAGATCTGCAAAAGAAATTGAGAATATCACCGTTCCTCCCTCTCTTAAAAATATATCCTCTTCAATCATCTCTCTTCGTGGAACTGATTGTGTGATCTCACTTAGAGGAGAGCTGCCAGAAACTGAGACCTTTACATTGCCAATTAAGGTCCAAGTGGATGAGTGGAGAGATGTGCCAGTAGCTGCTCGTCCTTTAGATAAAGGAGCTACGATAGCTAATGAGGATTTAGTAATGGCGAGGATGAAAAATACCTCTTTGCCACGTGATTTTGTAAAGAGCACAGATTCTATCGTTGGGTATGTGACAAGCTCTCGTATAGGCATAGGTGAAGTGTTCCAACAAACAAAGGTGCAAGTTCCAGCTCTTGTTACAGCAGGAAGTAGAGTCACAATGATCTTTAGATCGAAGCTCTTTGAGGCTAGCGCTAGTGGTGTGGCATTGGAATCTGGTGGAATTGGTCAGGAAGTTAAGGTCCGCAATGATCAATCAAAAAAGGTCGTATCTGGAAGAGTGAATGAATCTGGAATTGTAGTCGTTTCTCCAAACTAGGGGTATTTATGAAGCAATCTTTAAAAATATGTGGTGTGTTAGCTACACTAATCTCGAGTGGATGTATCGCTCGCTCAAATGAGCCACTCAGAATTCCAGCAGCAGAATATGCAGCTCGTTTGCATCGAGAAGCTCCAGTTAGCAGAGTAATGAATGCCGCTGCTCCAGTTGGGGAAGGGATCTACTACGCAAGATCTGAGATGCGAGCACGTTTCCAGCCAGTATCTAATGTTGTCACTAATGCTGATGCTCCTGCAGGCGAAGATTTCGTTGAGGTTCGACATGATAATGTAGGACGTGATTACAATGGTCCATTAAGTCTTGGAGAGCCAGGAGTTACGGCTTCTTTGTGGCAGGAAAGTAGTGGCGGTCACGATCTATTTCGCGATCAGAGAGCATTTCAACCGATGGATTTAATCACAATCATCGTTTCGGAAGATGCCAAGGGATCTAAGAATGCAGATACTGAAGTTAAGGAAGAGACAGAAGTTCAGGCTTCTTTAGAAAATTTAGTCGGAGTTGAGGATTACATTACCAAGAGAAATAAGCAGGTAGATCTTGCTAACCTTATTAAAGCTAGCACCACAAATGACTTTAAGGGGGAAGGTAAGACGAAGCGTGAAGGTAAGTTGAGTGCAAGGATCTCAGCTATGGTAGTCGAAGTAATGCCATCAGGTGTTTTAAGAATAGAGGGAGAGAAGATAATTTCAGTGAACGGAGAGGATGAGCACATGGTAATCTCAGGCCTTGTTCGTACACGTGATGTTACCTCAGAAAATGAAGTTCAATCAGCAAAGATTGCAAATCTTAGGGTAGATTTCTACGGGAATGGAGTTGTAGGAGAGGCTCAGAACGGTGGATGGATGAGCCGTTTGATTAGATTAGTTTGGCCGTTCTAGGAGTATATATGAAGAGTAGGTCACTATATTTCTCGATAAATTCAATTTTATTCGGCTTATTGCTTGGAGTCTTCAGCGTCTCTGAAGCATCAGCAGCGAGATTGAAGGATATTGCTGATATTGAAGGTGTTCGAGGCAATCAACTTTTTGGTTATGGATTGGTTGTTGGTCTGAATGGTACCGGAGATAGTAGTAGCGTCGATTTTACCTCAAAGGCGATCTCTAACATGTTAGAGAAAGCTGGATTGCGAGTTGATAGCGATGAAGTAAAGGTAAAAAACGTTGCAGCCGTAATGATCACCGCGACTCTTCCAGCATTTGTTCGTCCAGGAAGTAAGATTGATGTGTCAGTTTCTTCTATTGGAGATTCTAAGAGCTTACAAGGTGGAAACCTTATATTTACACCACTTAAAGGTGCTGATGGAAATGTTTATGCTGTCGGTCAGGGAGCAGTTAACGTTGGTGGTTTCTCGATCGATAGTGGTGGAGACCAAGCGGTAAAGAATCATCCAACTGTTGGTGTTGTTCCAGCTGGAGCAATCGTTGAGCGTGCGATTCCATTTGATCTATTTCAATCAAAGAGAGTTAGAGTAACACTGCGCGAGCCTGATTTTACGACAATGCATAGACTTGTCGGGCTTGTAAATCAGACTTTAGGAAGGCCTTTGGCTGTTGCAGTTGATGGTGGTTCAGTTGAAGTTCAACTTCCGCAGGATCTTATGAAAGATCCGATCGGTCTAATGGCAGAGCTAGAAAAAATTGAGATTGAAAGAGATGTTGGAGCTCGTGTTGTCGTTAATGAAAAGACCGGAACAATTATCATGGGCGAATATGTTACAATTGGAAAAGTAGCGTTAGCACATGGAAATTTAAATATCGCTATTCG
>CAZTER010000049.1:0-9039 GCA_964612045.1 uncultured Bdellovibrionales bacterium | reverse complement strand
TTAAGATCTCCTAGTGTTCGGTTTGGGTTACGTATATTCGCACATCGTAGATCTCAATATGATCAAGAGAGTAGCTGTCAGGACTCGGAGTTAATATTTCCAATTGATAATTATGAAGAAGGTCGGTTTGCTACAGCTTTATCTGGCATTGCTCCTCAAGGATATACCCCGTTAGCTTTTTCCCTTTCTAAGTTAGAGAGCGATTTCGCAAACAGTCCGGTAGGTGTGCAGAAGAAGGTCATACTTTTAAGCGATGGTGCAGATTCTTGCGGAGGTAATCCAGCTTTTTCGATTGAACAAGTAAGAAAAGCAGGGATTGATTTAGCAGTTTTCCCGATTGGGTTAATGATTGATGCGAAGGCGAAAACTGAGCTACTCGATATCGCGGCAGTTTCTGGTGGTAATCTTAGGATGGTTGAGTCAGTAAGAGATGTAGGGCGTGTTATTTTCGAGCTTTCAAATATTTCAAACCTAAAAGCTGCAGCTATAAGAGAGATAAGTCCACATTTTGTAGATGGTCCTATCAATCTGACTATGTCTAGAGAAAAAACATTTACATTTAAGTGTTCAAAGGGGGATAAAATTCTTCTGTCTCTAGTTGTGCCGACAAAGGGAGATGAAGTTTCAGTAGAAGTCTTTCAGCGAGACTCTATCATATACAAAGGAATTGCACCTATTACATCCGAGTTGCTACAGATTAATAGTGGAACTGAATGCTCAGTTACGCTTACTAGAAAGGGCGAAATTTTTTCGGAAAACATATCAATCTTGGGTGAGATCAGGCGGTTAGTCGATGTTCAGTAACTTTTACTAAGAATCAGCTAGCGAGTATTATATAGGGGTTAAATTCTTAGGGTGGAGTATGAAAAGAATTGTAATCCTTTGCGTCAATTTATTTCTTTTAGCTTCCTGCACGAGTGGCGGATCGATCGATAATTCAGATTCGTCTGGAAAACTTGAGATGGTTGCCACTGATGGCGTGAGTGATAGTTCAGGTACGGTTTCTTTTCCTATAACGATTCCTAGTGGTGCATCGGCAGTGCAGTTTATGGCTGAAGCAAGTGGGGTGGAATTGCAACTGACATCTGCCAGGGGAGCAGGTGTGGATCTTTTGTCCTCTTCTGTTTCAGAGAGAAGCGATGCGACATCAAGACAAGTTGAAGTAAGTTCTTTTAATGCGCCAACATTGCAAGGTGGTATTCCAAGTGGTGACTATACTCTCTCTTATAAGATTACACGCGATGGAGGGGATGAAGTTGCTTCTGGGGTTTCAGTCCGTCTTACTAGAGTTACAAAAAGAGATGGTGATTTAAGCTCAGGTGTTGTTAGGGTGAATATGATCACCGTAGGACCTTTGGCTGGTTCTGTGCCAGCTTTAAATGATTTAGAAGAGGCGTTGCAAATTGCGCGAGAGATGTTTCAGACAGTTTCGTTGGATCTAGATGTTCAGTGGTATGGATTTGAAGGTGGAACGCAGATTCCAAATCCAGCAATTGGGAGCTCTTTTTATGAAACTTTGTCGAATAACGTTCGACAAAATGCAGTAAATGTTGTGATCGGTACTGAGGTTAGCTCAAGGACCTCCTCTAGTAAGGAGATTGGAGTAGCAGGGTCCATACCCGGAGCTATTCTGCCATCGCCCAAAAGCGCGGTTGCGTTTGGGATGTTAGAAGTTGGCGGTGGTGATGGAAGATTAGATTATGATGGAGAAGATTCTTCTCGTTTGTTTGATGATGAGAGAAGAGTAGCTGGAGAGGTAATGGCTCAATTGATAGCTAAGTATCTCGGTTTAAGACCAGTGGTAGAATTTAAAGGTGGCTTAGTTTCTCAGAGTGATCGTTTAGCTGATACAGTGTCTTGTCTAACGACTGCTGATTGTGAGAATGAAAAACAGCCGAGACATAATCTTATGTATCCCTACGTAGTCAGAATTCAGGGAGATGATAAGGAAGTGTATCCGAGAAACTATATTTCTCCTCAGCAAGGAGCGTTGCTTCAGCGCTCTGTTTTAGTCGATTAAATAAATTAAAACTGGTGCCTGGCACCTTTCCAGGTGCCAGATTTAAAATCAAATGACTTAACCCTGAGTCAAAAATTGGTGCTATGTACCAAATTGAGAAGTTATGTGATTTCGCAGATAGAGTCCAAACCCTGCAACAATTAGTCCGTGCGAGTATTCTCCTTTGCCTAAGCTAGTGAGAACCTCTTCAAGGGGTCTTTTAATCACTGTTATGTCTTCACCAGGATCTAGCTCTTGTTCTTGCACAACCTCTGCATCATAGCCCACAAAGAAATGCATCCTCATAGATTGCATAGCTGGATTGGCATGCACCGTTCCAAGGTGTTCAACTCTCTTGATAGAATATCCAGTCTCTTCTTTTAGTTCGATTATTGCTCGCTCCTGAGGAGATATATCTTCTGGTTCTAGAGTTCCTCCAGGAGTCTCTAATGTAAAGCTTTCAGATCCATGGCGATACTGGCGTACAAGAACTACCTCTTTGTCTTTAGTAATCGGAATAATGCTAACCCAGTCTAAGCCTTCCATTAGAAAGAAATCGAAGCTTTTCCCAGTACGTGGGTTTACTCGTTTTGAGCGTTTAGCTGAGAAAATTCTGAATTTTTCATAATAATGTTCATCTACAACCTTCCAAGATTTGCTCATTTTCCTCCAAATTCACAATATTGAACCACTAGGATGATAAAATATTTAGGTTATAACTTAATCTTTTAAATTATTGATATATTAGGAGTGAAGCGCTAGGTGTTAATATAGGTCATATGAAACAGTTCGATTTTTTAGTTATAGGAAGTGGTATTGCCGGACTTACTTTTGCATTAGAGGTAGCTGAGCACGGAAAGGTAGCTATCTTATGTAAAAAATCTCTTGAGATTACCTCTACAAGTTGGGCTCAGGGTGGAATCGCGGCTGTAACAGAACCTGACGATGATTTTTCTTTACATATTCATGATACAGAGGTCGCAGGTGCAGGACTTTGTGACAGAGACTCTGTCGAGATCGTAGTTAAAGAGGGGCCAGATCGCGTTAGGGAGTTAATTGCTCGTGGAGCGCCCTTCGATAAAGATGAAAAAAATCATTTCCATCTTCATCGAGAAGCAGGACATTCACGGCGCAGAATATTCCATGCGGCAGATGCCACTGGAAGAGCTATTCAAGAAACTTTGATAAAAAGAGTAAAAGAACAATCAAAAATTTCCTTATTTGAAGGAAGTAATGCAATAGATCTTATTACTACGCATAAATTCAATATAGAACGTAATTTGCCGAATCGAGTTCTTGGTGCTTATGTCTTGATGCCGTCAGGTGCTATCGAAATATTTCGAGCTGATAGGGTATTACTTGCTACAGGTGGAGCAGGGAAGGTTTATCTTTACACATCAAATCCGGATGTTGCGAGTGGAGACGGAATTGCCATGGCATTTAGAGCTGGGGCTTCAGTTGCTAATATGGAGTTCTTTCAGTTTCATCCGACCTGTTTGTATCATCCTGAGGCTAAATCTTTTCTTATAACTGAAGCGATGAGAGGAGAAGGAGCAATTTTAAAAGGATTGGATGGCGAGCCTTTTATGCAGAATTATCATCCTGATAGAGAGCTTGCCCCTCGTGATGTAGTCGCTCGTGCCATAGACCATCAGATGAAAAAGTATGGATGGGATCATGTTTGGCTTGATGTTACTCATTTGAAAGAAGAGTTTCTAAAGGAACACTTCCCAAATATTTTTGTAAAGTGTGCTGAGTTTGGAATAGATATTTCTAAGAATCCAATCCCAGTAGTGCCAGCAGCTCACTATCTTTGTGGAGGAATAGTCTCTGATAGTGTAGGCCGCACTGATATCGCGAATCTTTATGTAGCTGGAGAATGTGCGCATACAGGGCTACATGGTGCAAATCGACTCGCATCTAATTCACTTCTTGAAGGGTTAGTTTTTGCGTATAGAGCTGCGCATCAAGCTATTTCAAAAGAGATTGCAAATATTAAGGATTATGACATCCCAGTTTGGAATCCTGGATCTGCGCGTGATAGCGATGAAGAAGTTATTATTACTCAAAATTGGGATGAGATTCGAAGATTGATGTGGAATTATGTCGGGATAGTTAGAACTGATAAGAGACTAGCGAGAGCATTAAATAGATTAGAGTTAATTCAGCGAGAGATTGAAGAATATTATTGGAATTTTAAAGTAACTTCAGATCTTATTGAATTGAGAAATCTCTGCTTGGTTGCAACTTTAGTGGTTAAATGTGCAATGATGAGGAAAGAGAGTCGCGGGCTTCATTTCACATTAGATTATCCTTCGCTATCCACCTCTCCAATCAACTCCATTTTAACCCCAGTTGGTACAACCCAACAAAAAATTACTTAGTAGGAAACTTTGGTAATTTAAGCGCGATAAGATTATATAAAATTTATCATGCTTTTATATGCCTCGTAGTCGTCGCTTATTCAAATCTCATACAACATATGAAATTTGCTTTCGTGCTCGTCGTGGACTTCCGCTTATTGCATATAGATTTATTGCTTTATTGATTAAGTCTGCAATCGCGCGTACTCAACGAGATGACAAAATAGTTCTTTGTCACGATATTTGGAATGGCTCTCATGCACATCTATTAGTTGTTTGCCGTGATGCTGAGCAGTTAAAGAGATTTTATGAGGAGCTTCAAAAGAGATTAACGGAGTATATTAAAAGATTGTTGGGTATTCAGTCGCTAAACTTATGGGAAGGGCGTCCCATGGTAGCTGAAGTTGCGGATCTGCAGGCGGCGAAAGAGAGAATCTCATATTTTTATGCTAACCCTGCACAGGATGATCTTGAAGAAAATATTGACAGATTTCCTGGATACTCAAGTTGGAGAGATTTTCTTCGATGTAGAGAATCAATCAGAAGTGAAACAACTTTAAAAATACCATGGATACGACTTTCAACTATCCCAAGGTTAAGAAATTCTTTAGTCGATTCAGAGTCAGATCGTCGGCTAGTGAGACTCTTAGTTAAGAGAAATGATGAAACGCATTTACTTCGGAGATATCCAAATGCATGGATGAGTTGTTTCGGAGTTAATGATGATTGTGAGGTCGTTAAGATTAATAAGGAAATTATTCAGTTGACTAGAGAGCGAGAAAATAAGGCCAATGCAAGAAGGCAATCCACAGGAAAGAATATAATTGGAATCAAAGCACTTACTTCGCAACCTTTAATGAAGGACCATGTTCCAAAGAAAAAGAGTAGAAAAATCTTCGTAATCTCTTCGTCGAGAAGTCTTCGTATCCAAATGATAAGAAAGTATCGAAATTTCTGTAAACAATGCAGTAGCTGTTATCAAGAGTGGCGAAAGGGTAATTTGCTAATTGAATGGCCTCTCGGTGCTTTTAGGCCGCCGCTGCCACCTAGTGTAAATGTACTTCCGAGATTGGGGAGATAGAGTATGGGACTCCTTACTGAGTTTTGAATAGTTTTTATAGCGATTGAAAGAGGAAATTATTGAAATTTATAGCTTTGTATATTTTTATATGCTTAGTCTGGTAGTTAGGTGATGATATCTTTGGAGGACATTAACTAGCCTAGTGCTGTTGAAAAGAAGGTAGTTATTAGGTGCTATGTTCCAGTTTTGATTAGGTTTGATAGGAAAGGTATTATCCAGCGTTGTTCAATTTAGTGCTGGATATGCAACCGACAAAACCCACTAAAAAATCCCTTGCTGAATCTGGTCCTCCGGTATTGGAGATGTTGGATGAGCTGCAGCAAAAAACTCTCGAAATGGAGGCATGGGGCGGAGGGTGTTTTGTTGATAATAAAGTAAAAAAGACACCCAAAGAATATAAGAAATTAGTTCAATCAAAATTACCAAAGTTAATACGGCAAAATATTGAAAATGCTAAGTCTTCTGGAGATTGGCTTGTAAGCCAAGATCATAGGCATGTTCAGCATGATCAACATGGGGGAGATTGCTATTTGGCAGTTCGTAGCCCATTGGTGCCATATTCATTTAATAGAGGAGAGGCTTTTCGAGAGCATTTTTGCTCACTCTATCACGAGGAGCATCGTTTTTGGTTAACACTCGCTTATCCTGTATTGAGTGATCCTAGAAGCGGGGAACATAGATTTGAATCCATGGGAGATCGGTATGAATGGATTCGTCGACATCTACGAGAAGGTAGGGAATTAATCTCCAGATCTATGAGGGAGGGGGATTATCTCGGAGCTGGAGCGCTTAAATCAGGAGATCGAGACGCATATTATATGTTTATGCGAGATCTGCGAGGAACCGGAGGGACTCCTTCCTCTGTTTTGGAAAAAATATTTTATGAAACTCGAGATGAGATTCTTACTAAGGGATGTAATAGTGGGAATTGGGATTTAATATCGGTTTCTGAAGGTGGAGAGATAAGCGAAATTGCAATAACTCTTGGGCAATATAGACCCTGTAAATTGAAGGAACTAGATGTCGCAGTAGCACTTGCCTTTGATGCGGTGCTAAAGGAAAATCACAGAAAATTCTTTATCCCGACGCCAGCATTTTATGAAAGGTGCATAGCACCAAATATTAAGGGGGTTGGGAAGGGGAGCCCGGTTGAATGGGCACGAGAAGCCCTCTCAGTTGCTCACGGATTTGGTTACAGCTTCCTTGGTCGTGACTACATGCTAGAGGTGGTAGAGCGCCCATTTCTAACCATCGCTCAAACGCTAGGGAACCTGCAGCCACACTCCCTCTCTACTCAGCAGAGTTACAGACTAACTACTGAGTTTGCTAATCTTATCACCAAGTTTACTGATCAGTATCCTGCCCTCTCGAAGCCAGAGTTGTTATGGCTTATGGTTAATCAGGGCTACGATTGGAGTCGAATTGTTCTAGATTCTAACCGTGGAAGAGAAGTTCTTCTGAACTTTGCTCAACAACTTCCACTCCTTCTTGATCGCGGCTTTAGAATTGAGCGTTTGAATGAGCTGTTAGATAGTACTCAAGGGCTAGGAGCTATAAACGCACTTCAGAATGGTTCTCAATTAGTAGAAAATATTTATAGTTCTTCTCACCCTGCACCTTGGTGGTTCAAGGAGAGTTTTAATCTATACTGTTCTGATATTCCTATTGAAACGCAACATAAGATCTCAAAGGTTGCCAATTATGCTTTTACGATTGCACTTGATCTATATCGCTCTTATCAAGAACCTTTAACCAAACTAGGACTAGATTTTGACGCTCAATTATCTCTAATTACTACAATTGCTAGAACTGTAGGTTGGGCTGATTCGAAATTCTCTTCAAGATCTATGGATTTTATCCTGACAGCACTGCAAGAGCCTTCAGATCTCAGTTTGACTGAAAGGCTAAACGAAGCACTTCTTTCTCTTGACTTACTTGAGGTGAAGTCAGCCTCAGAACTTATTTTAAGACGAGATAAGTTAAGTCTCTTAGGTGTGAGATTGTCAGGGGCTTTGACAACTTATAGTAACAGCTCAGAGGAAACGGCAAAAAATCCTTATCTTGATAAATCAGATGTTGAGGTTGTAACTGGCTGTATTCAGGAGTTGTCGCAAGATCTTGAGACTCGTAGGCAATTAAATCCACGTCTCTTGCCAGAGTTCGGATCCCGTAGATTGGTGCCAGCCACTAGTTTTACAACGTCAGTTGCTTTGCAGCTCGAAAATGGATCTGTTGAGTGCAGTTCAGAGCGTTCACCTAAGGCTCAAAATGGCTGCCATGCACCAATATCTACGTTCAATAGGCTTCATCGGTTGTTCTGTGGCATCATCCCCGACACCTCCCAACGCATCCCTGCAATGCTCGGCTACTTCCGGCACTTTGCTCCTCACTTATCAGATCCATTCTCTCCTCCACCTGGACTTCTAGAAGCAGTACGAGACTTAGGCATATTAAGTGTTCATGGCGAAGATTTTGATCGTCACGAATCCTTAACTCCAACCTATCTAAATAGCTCCTGGCGATCTAATCGTGAATTAGAGCGGCGTACCGTAGTCGCTGGTTTGGTAGATCTCTATTCTGACGGCATTCTCCAGTGGCCCGAGGTCCTACAGATATTCGATTGGCTGAAAGGTCAGCCATCAGATTCAGTTCGTCGAATGATAGAAATGGATAAATCTTTTGATTTAAATAGAACTTGCTTACCAAGTTTTGAGTATTTATTAGATGAGGACGCTAAGCTTCAGAAAGAATTAAGGAGAGATCTAAAAAGACTTTACGGTTGGTTCGATGAACCGATTAGTCAGGTCTATGCTCACGGATTAAGTGATGATGGGTCTCCAATCCAACCAACCTCCCATGCACTAAGAGATCTTAGTAGAAATTGGGACAAGCAAAGAAGATTCGATCAGGGGCAGCACGAAGAGGATCGCTATTCTCTGCTTTCGAGGCGGTATTTTTACGATGATGAAGAATTAGATGAAAGTGAGGGAGAAAGAAAGCGTCGAGAAAAGAGAGCGGCAAAGCAACGCGATGACGATTATGACAATCTTCGTCATGCTGTAAGTAGTAGTGTATGCGAGTGGATTCGTTCTGCCTCAGGGCGTCGTTTGGAAACACTAAGCAATACATATGCACTGAAACTATTACTTGAATCTCCAGCAATATCAGCTCTTCTTCCAGAGGGTAGTATAAAAGGAATAATTCGTACCCAGTTTTTAGCTCTGATTTCTGACGTTGATGAATCCGTTCATAGTTATGATCCATACATGAACGACGAAGAAGGAGAGAAGAGCCTGATTCTTAATAAGCTCTCTGAGTTACTAAAAGGATTGAATATTAAGACCCCTCGAGAAGCTACTCTACTATCTCACTTTGTTGATCCCATTGTGGTTATGGAAGAGCTTGAAAAAGCGCGCACTCCAGAAGATTTACAGCCAATTCTTGGAACTTTACATAGAATAGGAACTCCTCTTGCCGCCCTGAAATTAAATCTTCTTGGACTTGGTGATAAATTAGATCCAGTACAAGATTCTATCGATTTAATGAATTCAATTGTAGTTGCAGGAGATCTCTCGGAGTCACGCTCCCTTATTCGG
>CAZTER010000048.1:0-9064 GCA_964612045.1 uncultured Bdellovibrionales bacterium | reverse complement strand
TCTCAACTCTAGAAAAGAGTGGCGCTGGATTATTTATCTTTACCTTTTTTTTTTTTTTTATAATTGAATCAGCAGTATCTACACTCCATGATTCAATTTGAATTCCAAGCATCTGATAGAGCTTCTCTATGGCATCAGGAACAATTGGTTTTAGAACTATTGATACTCCAATAATATAGGCTAGGCAGTTAGCCATCGCATCTCTAAACTCTGGAGAGGCACGGTCTTTAATGCTCCAAGGGGCTTTGGCTGTTATGTATTTATTTCCAAGAGCTGAAAGTGCCACTCCTGTCTCAAGGGCATCTTTATTCTCTGACCTACTGAAGTGCTCGTGAGCTTTGGATAGATGCTGCTTTATTACCTCGATAGTTTCATCCTCTATCTTTGTGGATCCAGAGAAATCAACTGTCTCTGAAAGCTTTAAGGATCTATTAACAAAGTTACCGATATTTGCATTTAATATGGAGTTGGTTTTGGTGGCAAAATCCTCCCATGTAAAGCTAGTGTCGGCATTTTCAGGGGAGATCGATATAAGATAGAAGCGAACAATATCAAGGCCGTATTGCTCTACGATCTCTCGTGAATCTACGGTTACACCACGACTCTTTGAGAATTTATCACCTGCTAGTGTTAGGTACTGATTAATCGCTGGGAGATCTGGAAGGTGAAGCTTTTCGTTAAAAACGTGTAGCTGCCCTGGCCAGAAGAGAGTATGGAATACTAAGTTATCTTTGCCCATAAAGTAGGCATGGGTAGATGTTTCATCTAACCAAAAATCTTCCCAACTTCTTCCTGGTGCAGCTTGGGCCCATTCCAAAGAGGCTGAATAGTAACCGATTACTGCATCAAACCAGACATAGATTCGCTTGGTTGTGTGATTGTCAATGAGCTTGTCGGCTGGAATTCTGTCGGCTGGAATCTCCACTCCCCACTCGAGATCTCGTGTGATAGCTCTCGGTTGTAAACCTTCCTTAAGCCATTTTGCTGTCTCACTTTTAATCCATGGACGCCATTCAGCTGAGTACTTCTTAAAGTAATCTTCAAGGAAGGGCTGAATCTTTGGCCAGTCAATAAAATAGTGTTCAGTCTCTCGTAGTTCAACAGGGGTCTTCGTGTTCTTGCTAAGAGGTGTAATTAGTTTGCCTTCTGCAATTGGCGATCCACAGTTATCGCACTGGTCACTTCTGGCATCGACTGCTCCGCAAAATGGGCAGGTTCCCTCAACATATCTGTCAGGTAAGAATCTATTCTCCTGAGGAGAGAAATATTGTTGGGTTTTATTCTTTATAATTAGATCTTTATTTATGAAGGTAACTAAGAAATCCTGCGTAATCTTCTTGTGATGATCTGTCGCGGTCTTGGTATAGTTATCAAAGGTAAGTTTTAATAGACGAAAGAGATCGACAGTTTTAGGGTGATACTCTTCAATAAGCTGAGTCGGTGTTATCCCACGCTTATCGGCCTCAACTGTGATTGGAGTGCCGAAACAATCCGATCCAGATACCATTAAAACATCATTGCCACAGAAGCGATGAAATCTGGCATATGTATCAGCTGGAAAAAGATACCCGGCAAGATGACCTACGTGCAGGTCGCCATTTACATACGGCCATGCAACTCCAACTAGTATCTTTTTCTTAGTCATAATAATCTCCACGTAGCTTGCTGATCATATTCGTCCTATTATTACGGGTTTAAGTCAACGGAGTTAGCTCATGACCGTAAAAATTACCTGTTTGGGTACAGGCACTTTCGGCGATATCCAACGCCGTAATACCTCTTTTTTGTGTGAGATTGATCGTTTTTCTATCCTTGTTGATTGTGGATATTCCGTTTATCCAGCCGCAGTTAGGGCTTTGGGTGGAATCGCCTCTTTATCTGAGAGACCTAATGTAGTTTTGCTGACGCATGTTCATGGTGACCATACCGGTTCATTGCCACAATTAATTTTAATGGCATGGCAGTATTGTGATGAAACGAAGAAAGCGCGTCATTTTAGGGTTCTCGGTGAGCGAGGAGCAATAGAAGGAGCAAAAGCTTCTTTTGAGATCGAGTATCCTGGAATCGCCTCTAAGCTGTTTCCATTAATAAATTTTACTGTGAATTGGGAAGCTGGGGAAAAGTGGGACTTAGGCTTTTGTTCAATAACAAGTGCTCCATCAGTGCACGGTGTAGAAAATCAATCTTATCGTTTTAAGGTAGGGAACCTTAGTTTCGGTATCAGTGGTGATGGCGAGATGACAGATGCGACTAGAGATTTATTTCGGGGGGTAGATCTCCTTATCCATGAAGGACATTCTGTTATTACCCCTGAAAGGTCGCATGGATCAATTAAGGATGTTGTAGAATATGCAGTTGCTAATAATGTAAAACGAGTGGCCTTGGTTCATGTTCATCCTCGTGAGAGATTAAAGTTAGTAGAGATTAGTCAGATCACTACGGCAGCAGCAGCGCAGGGAGTTAAGGCTTGGCTGCCAAATGATGGAGAGGAGATCTTTCTGTGAGAATGTTTAAGACAATTCTTACCTATCTTATTTTATTCTTTACTTCTCTATCGCTATATCCAACAAATTCTAATGCTCTTGATAAGCTACAGGTTGGAATTATCGCTCCTTTAACAGGCCCAGCGCAAAATATGGGCGATAGTTTAAGTAAGGCAATTAGGCTTAATCAACCGATGAATGTGGAGTTGTTTTTTCAGGATGATCAGTGCCAAGCATCTAGAGCTTTATCGGCTTATCATCTTTTAAGATCAAAAGGAGTTTCAATCTTCTATGTTGCTTGTAGTGGACCGGTGTTAGCTCTTGCACCGTTGGCCAAACGGGATGGGACTCTTATTCTCTCTGCCTTAGCTGGTTCGGAAAAAATCCGGAGTACTGGACCCGAGGTAATTCGGTTTAACCCTGATTCAGTCTCGATAGCTGAGAATATGGCAGTTGAGCTTGATAAGATAGGAAAGAGGTTCCTTCTTGTAAATGAAGAGCAGGATTATGCAGAATCATTAGCAACTATTCTTAAATCAAAACTTGGTGCAAAGATTGTTTATCATGATCGATATCGAGTAGCAGAGGCTAGTTATCGAAGCATTATTACTAAATTCAGAAATATAGAGAGTGATGGTCTGATTTACATTCCAGTTAGTGACACATCCTCTTATCTCTTCTTTAAAGAGTTATCTGAGCTAAAATTTCCAGCACCGATCTATGGTGATGTAAATGTTTGTGACCAGCAATTTAAGCCATCTGATTTTGGAATGCATGGGGTTTGTTGGCGAGCCTATGGAACTTCTAATTTATTTGAGAAATTTACTGCTGAATTTAGAGCCGCATATGATCGTGATCCAATGATGCAATACTATGATGGGTTATCTAATGACATCATTCATATCCTTAGTGAATATGCTGCAAAGAATGCAGAGGTAAGTGTTGCAGGAGTTAAAGCTTATATTCTAGGTGGTGTAGTAGGAAAGTTAGGGAAATATAACTTTACTGCAGATGGTGAAGTAATAAATCCAGATGAGTATTTAAGTACAGTAAGGTATTAACCCTTGATCAATTTATCAGCGAAATCTGAGATTAACTGAAACTTAGCTAAGCGTTCTCGCCATTCAATAGGGATCGCCTGTTCGCCATAAAAGGCTCCGGCAATCTGTCCACAAACAGCTGCTGTTGTATCAGCATCTTCGCCAAGGTTCGCTGCCAAGAGTACAGCATCTTTAAAATTATCTGTCTTATAGAAACACCAGAGTGCTGCTTCTAAAGACTCAACTACATAACCACTTCCTCGGATCTGATCGGTCGACTTATTACGATATTTCCCGTTAGCTATCTCGGATATTCTTGGCATTAGTGGATCTGATCCCAGAATATTCACAGATTCAAAAAGGATCTGTTCTTTTGTATTGCCTGCTAATGCTTCGTATAACATAACGCCAAAAAGCTTTGCAGCATCGATACATTCTCTCGCTCCATGAGTGGTGCGTGAACTTTGAGCAGAGAATTGAATGACAGCGGCAGTGTCTGGAAAATAGAAGATCGGAATCGGAGCTAGTCGCATAATACAACCGTTGCCGGCTGTTTCTGGATCTTGTGGACCGCTATATGGATTATGAGAGATCTTAAATGATTCAAGGGCTTTTGAGACAGTAACTCCGATATCAAAACATTCACCTGTACTACTTAGGTGTCCATCTTCGGCCCACTTAAGATAGCGAGCCATTTGATCCTCTGGATCGAATTCGCCTTTCTCGATCAAGCTTTCAGCGATACATAAAGCCATGCTTGTATCATCTGTCCATTCACCGGGATTTAGCCGAAATGGGCCGCCACCACACATGTCTGTAACGGGAGGGAAGGATCCTCTCGGTCTAAACTCTACTGATGTACCGATAGCATCGCCGCAAGCCATTCCAATAAGAGATCCTCTAGCTCGGTTCTGATCAATCTTCATATAACTTAGTGACTTGTCGTTGTAGAAAAACTTTGTGGCTCTATTATTTGGAATAATACGTCATCTTTGGAAGATAAACGACCTAGATCTTCTAAGGGTTTCCTCTAGCTATTACTAGTATTAATTCTGATTTTTTTCTGAAAAAATCTCTTACTTTTTAGCTCCCATTTATAAACCTTAGTGATGAAATGTCGATTCTTATGGTATGTCGTGGCGAAACTTCTTTCTAATTCTAGCAATGGGACTTACCCTACAAAGTCTTGGATTTGTTGGTAATCAAGACAAAGGACATTCCTATCTTCCAGGAGTCTTAATCCATGAAGATCCGGTGCAAGTTAATTTAGAAGATGGCGCTGAGTGGGATCTTGGTTACTACAAGGTTAGAGAGCTAGCTCAGTATGAGATCTCTGGTCGTGTTCTTGGACGACAGAACTACTGGTTCGGTAAGGAGAGTGAGATCTCGCCAATGGATCTAGCTCTTGGGTGGCAAGGAATGTCAGACCAATCTAATCTAGATCAGATTAAATTCGGATATGCATCAAGATTTTTCTCTTGGAGAACTAATAGTCCGGAGATGAGCCCAGAGTTTATTAACACTCATTCATCAAATATTCACATCGTTCCAGCCAATCCAGAGGTTAAAGAAGCTTTGAATCATGTACAGTTAGGAGATCTAGTTCGTTTGCAAGGTGCTCTTGTAGAGGTCCGAGGTGGTGATGGTTGGTATTGGAAAAGTTCGTTATCTCGGAACGATTCTGGGAATGGTGCTTGCGAGTTAATGTGGGTTACTGGAGTGGAGCACTTAGATCAACGAATTTGATCTCTTCCTGTTTTCAAAATTTAGTAATCTCTATTTAATCTATCTCTTTCTCTCCACCACTCATCTGAGTCGTAGTCATATCTTGGATCGATATCTTTCTTGCGGTTTCTCTCTCTAGCTTCCTGTTTAGTCTCGTCATTCTCATCAATATCTCGAACGCCTTCCATTACTTGATCAAGACCCTTCCCAATTTTTTCTACTGGTCCTTCCGGCTTTGATGGTGCACAGCCTGTAACTAATGTTGATATAGCTACTAAAATAGATACTAAAAATGCCCAGTACATAACCCCTCATTGAATGATTTGGTAAGTATAACGATCATGAATCTATAGCGAAAGGTAGACCAATGCGCATAATTAAGTGTCTTAGTCTGTAATCAAAAACATCTTAAATTGCCCGATTTCTAACGGTTAGGCAGAGTATAGCCATTTGTTGTATAGTACCCATCATCATTTTGTTGGGGTGTTATGGGAAAGATCTTAAGTTCATTACCTGTTGGAGAGAAAGTTGGTCTAGCATTTTCTGGTGGATTGGATACATCAGCCGCAATTGTTTGGATGAAGCAAAAAGGGGCGATCCCATATGCCTATACTGCGAATTTAGGGCAGCCAGATGAGAGTGATTATGATGCCATTCCTAAAAAGGCGCTCACTCTTGGTGCAGCCAATGCTAGATTGATTGATTGTCGTGAGCAGTTAGTAAGCGAAGGTCTCGCTGCATTAATGTGTGGAGCTTTCCATGTTTCTAGCGCAGGTGCGACATATTTTAATACTACCCCTCTTGGAAGAGCAGTTACTGGAACGATGCTTGTTAATGCCATGAAGGAAGATGGCGTTAATATCTGGGGAGATGGAAGCACATATCGTGGAAATGATATCGAGCGTTTTTATCGTTATGGCTTGTTGGTTAACCCAGCACTTAAAGTTTATAAGCCTTGGCTTGATGAGACCTTTACTGAAGAGCTAGGCGGTAGAGAAGAGATGAGTCAACTTTTAAATCGCTCTGGCTTTCCATACAAAATGAGCGCTGAGAAGGCATATTCAACAGATTCTAATCTATGGGGAGCTACTCATGAGGCTAAGGACCTAGAGCTTCTAAATAAAGGGATTAACTTAATTGATCCAATTATGGGAGTTCCGTTCTGGCGTCGTGGAGTAACAGTTGAGCCTGAAGTTGTTACTGTAAAATTCTTTGAAGGAATGCCAGTTGCTATTAATGGACAGGAATTCTCTTCTCCAGTTGAGTTAGTGACTGAAGCCAATAGAGTTGGTGGCAGGCATGGACTTGGAATGTCAGACCAGGTTGAGAATCGAATCATTGAAGCGAAGAGTAGGGGGATATATGAAGCTCCTGGAATGGCGTTATTACATATCTGCTACGAGAGATTGGTTAATGCGACTCACAATGAGGACACTCTAGAGAATTATCGAATGATGGGTCGAAGGTTAGGAAAGTTCCTCTATCATGGTAGGTGGTTTGATCCGCAGTCAATGATGATTCGTGACATGTTACAGAAATGGGTGGGACGAGTAATTACAGGAGAGGTAACTCTTGAGCTGCGTAGTGGTAATGACTACTCAATTCTAGATACATCAGGCCCAAATCTTACCTACCATCCTGAGCGTTTAACGATGGAGAAGAGTAAGGGAGAGTTCGGCCCACAGGATAGAATCGGGCAACTTACTATGCGTAATTTAGATATTGAAGATTCCCGTGAGAAGCTTGCATTGTTTGCAAGAGCAGGGGTTCTTCAAACTATTGCGAATAAAGACCTTAAGCTTATTTCATAATAGTTGTTTTTTGATCTAGAGGCTTTCTGGCCTCTAGATCTCTGTAATTATTCGATAATTTTAGCATTTCTAGGGGTTTAGAGAATCTCCAGGTTAGTCGATCTAACACTCGGGAACTTTTAACCTCTGGGGATCTAATGCCGATTGAAAAACCAACTAGTCCGGACTGTGCGGATCTCGGAGAGGTTTTGTCTGGCCATTACCTAGTTATGGAATTAGGGCGAGATGGAACTATATTATATTCAAATCAGAGAGCAGAAAAATTACTAGTAGTAGAATCTGGCGCTTTAAACTCAAGAAACATAGAGGATTTTCTACCACCTAGTCATTCTGCTAGTTGGCTGCGTGCAGTGTTGAAAAAACTTCTAGTAGATAATTCTTGGAAGGGAAATATCCAAGCACTTTCTCACTATGGATCTCCGATCTGGTTACATCTCACATTGGTTCCTAAATACTCAGCCTCTCATAAATTGCAGAAAATTCTCTGTTTTGGTGATGATATCTCAGATCTGAAAAAGGCAGAGGTCGCGCTTGAACGTTCTATTTCTAAACTCCGCACTCAAAGAGCAGAGATTGAAAAGCAGGCGATGGAGTTAGCTTTTCAATCGATCGAGCTAAATGGAGCAAAGGACGCAGCAGAGCAGTATGCACAGAAGGTTTCTCTTTTAAATGAAGATTTAAAGAGGAGCACTCAGGTTGCGCGCGAATTAGCAGCAGAGGCTGCCTTGGCTAATGCATCAAAAAGTGAATTTTTGGCTAACATGAGTCATGAGATTAGAACTCCGATGAATGGAATCATCGGAATGTCTGATGTGGCTTTGGAATCAGGTTTGGGTGGTGAGCAGAAGGAGTGTGTTAGAACGATTAAAAACTGTGCTGAATCACTCCTCGTAATTATTAATGACATACTAGATTTTTCAAAGATAGAAGCACGAAAAATGGAGTTTGATCCTAAGAGTTTTGATATTCGTGCACTAGTTAAACGAATAACAACATTAGTCTCTCCTAGGATCGTAGCAAAAGAGATCAGCTTTAATGTTACTCTTGATGACAGCGAAAAATTTTTTTTCTATGGAGATGATTTTAGAGTTGGACAGGTAGTTCTTAATCTCCTAGGAAATGCAATAAAATTTACTCCAAAGGGTGGCGAGATCTCGCTGAAGATCTCTACTGTTCCACTAGATGATAATCTATTTAATATTTCATGTTCTGTTTCAGATACTGGAATTGGAATATCTCCAGCAAAACTTTCAGAGATATTTGAGCCATTTTCGCAAGGTGATAGCTCAACAACCAGAAACTATGGTGGTACTGGACTTGGTCTAGCTATCTCTCGAAGGTTGGCAAATTTAATGGGCGGTGAGATCTCCGTGACTAGTGACCTTGGAAAGGGCTCTGTATTTAACTTTACATTTAAACTTCGATCTGTCTCTGAATATCAGATAAAGGCCCAGGAGGCAGAGCTGCATCAAGGTGCAAAACAGGTCTTGGGATTACGTGTCCTTCTTGCCGAGGATAATCTGGTAAATCAAAAGATTGCTATTCGGCTACTTGAAAAACGGGGATGCTCTGTTTTGACAGTTAATAATGGATTGGAAGCGGTTGATACAATCAAGGAAAGAGGTGAATCCTTCGATCTTATCTTGATGGATTGTCAGATGCCATATCTGAGCGGTTTTGAAGCCACTCGCCAGATTCGTTCTTTAGGTGGAGATAAAAGTTCAAGAATTCCAATTGTTGCAATGACAGCGCATGCTATGGCAGGAGATCGAGAGCGATGTTTGGATTGCGGCATGAACGACTATATCTCAAAGCCGATTGATATAAGAACTTTTGATAAGATTTTAGCCAAATGGAATGCAGAAAAAGTAGTTAGGAGTAGAGAGCGCGGATTAAAAGAAGAGACTGTTTAAAAGAGATTTTTCGTGGCAACTTTTAAACAGAGCTCCAATATAATAAGTCGTACCTAGGATAATGTTTCGCAAGAAAGATTGAAGGTTAACTA
>CAZTER010000047.1:0-9116 GCA_964612045.1 uncultured Bdellovibrionales bacterium | reverse complement strand
TCTTTTATCCCAGTCAAAGGTTAATTTTTCACGAATTTGCTCAGTCAATTTCACTATCTCATTCCTGAAATTAGGATCTGATTCGATTCTTTCGATAAGTACCTTTAGTGCGTCTGAATTGCCTGCAGTAAACAGGTTGGGCGCATTCTCTCCAAACATCTCCCTATTCTCTGGTGTGTCTGCGGCTAGAATAGGTAACTTAGCGGCAAGTGCTTCAAGGACTACGTTAGACATTCCCTCATGCAGCGATGGATGAACATAAAGGCTATCATCGCCAAGATAGAGCGGAAGATTATCTATCCAACCTGGCATATGAACTGCATTGCCAATTGCGAATTGGTTTTTAATTGAAGACCGCTCAGGGCCATCTCCGATTATTACTAAATGAAGATTATGGTCCCCTCTCTCTTTTGTAACTGAATTGAATGCCTGCATGAGGGTTCCAAGATCTTTTCTCTTATCTATCACTCCTGCGGATAAGATTAGTTTTGTTTCAGCTGGTATATTAAGAAGATCCTTGAGGCTTAGAGAGGCTTGAGTAGCTTTAGGAATATCATTTGGAAGAATTTCTGAGGACTTAACTTTTAGTTTAAAAAAATCCTGAAAGTCTCGCTTCATAGTCTCTGACATAAAAACAACATGATCAGCTAGCAAGGCTCCGATTCTTTCAAGGTAGTCAGAGAGATTTAGTGCGATTGAAGATTTATTATTAATCCTGTTATTTTTAAAAACTAAAGATCTAATAAATAAGATAAGTTTTGCGTCTGTAAAATATTTAGGAATGGCCAATAACGCCGCATAAATAGCGCCAAAAGCAACAATCCTTTCCGACTTAATCTCGCGCTGCTTGATAGTTAAATATATCGGTATGAATAGAATAAAGGAGATCCAGAAGAGTAGGCCAGATCTCTTTGTAGTCCAAAATGGAATTACATGAGTGTGGACTGACGTGTTAACAAGATCCTTTGGTGGAAGATCTAGAGTAAAATAATGAACTTCATCTCCGGTAGTCGCCAGAGTATTTAATAACCTATATAGTCTGTGACAAAGCCCACCAGGTTTATGTGTATAGTAGTGAGCTAAAATCTTCATGTTGATCTAGTTAAAAGATCTTTCCGGGATTCATAATGTTATCTGGATCAAAGCCACTTTTAATAGAGCGCATTAAATCTATCTCTCGCCTAGATCTCGACCACTCAAGAAACGGTTTCTTGAGTAATCCAACTCCGTGCTCAGCAGAGATACTTCCTTGATATTTCTTAACAAGATCAAATAGATCTCGATCGATATCCTCGCACAATTTAAAAAATTCATCAGTAGCAAGATCTTCAGGTTTTAGAACATTAACATGTAAATTACCGTCTCCTACATGACCAAATATAATAGAAGCAAAATTGCTGTAGTTTTTTGAGAAGATAATCTGAAGCTCTGCAAGGAATTCTGGCATGCTTGGAACTGGCACAGAGATATCATTCTTATGAGGAACATAATGTGAGTTGGCAACCTCTCCTATTCTTTCTCGTAATCCCATTAAATCCTGGGTTTGTTTAGTAGAGCTAGCAAAGACAGCATCGGAGACTGAGCCATCTTCAAGAAACTCTCCTAATATCCCTTCAAAAACCTCGATCTCTTTCTGCGTCGGAGCTTCAACTTCTATTAACAAATACGCTGGATACGGAGATTGGAAAGGGTCGGTTAGTTGAGTATGTTTTGTTACTAATTCCAGGCCACTTCTTTCAAAGTACTCAAATACATTTACAACCATCGAGCTTCTTAGTCTGGAGAGGACTTCAAGCGCTCGTAATGGCTGATCAATGCCGCAAAGAGCTACCTTCGATTCAAGTGGAGGCCTGCATAGCTTCATGGTAGCTCGAGCTATAATTCCTAGAGTGCCTTCAGATCCGACAAATAATCCCCTGATGTCATATCCAGTAGCATTTTTAAACAGCCTTCCATTTGCTTCTATGACCTCTCCGTTAGGGAGCACCACAGTTAATCCTAAAACCCAGTCTCTGGTATTTCCGTATCGAATAACGCGAATTCCACCAGCATTTGTAGCGATGTTTCCGCCTATATGACTTGATCCTTTGCTGGTAAAATCTACTGGATAATAAAGGCCAGCCTCTTCTGCTGCGTTCCGTAGAGCTTCGGTCGTAACGCCTGCCTCCACAGTTGCGGTCATGTCGAAGCGATTTACCTCTAAGATCTTATTCATCTTATCTAAAGAGAGTATTACCTCTCCGTTCTGTGCTGTTGCTCCACCGCTATATCCTGTGCGACCACCAGATGGGACAACAGCAAGCTTTAACTCAGAGCATACCTTGAGGATTGAACTTATCTCCTGAATGGAGGTTGGAAAGAGAACGATGCTTGGATTAGCAAAGAATTGCTTGGATACATCTTTGCCATAGTGCAGAAAATCATCTTTGTTTGTGGTTATGCGATCGGCTGGTAGGATTTTATTGAAAATTTCGGTGTGCATAGTGTTGGTAGACTAACAAAACTTTCCTCTGCCGTGAAGTTTTAAGGTCGTTTGGGCTTCTTCCTGTTAAAATTACCATTATTTCTTGGTGGTAGTACCATTTTTTTATCAGCTCTGATAAGAACTCTATCTGCAATATGGAGTTAAAGTTCCCATTAATTCTTGATTTCGACAGTACAATCGTACAGGTCGAGGCGCTAGATGAGTTAGCCGCAATTGCCCTTGCCGGCCAGAGCAACCGTGCCGAGATAGTTGCCAAGATTAAAGATATTACAAATAGAGGTATGGACGGTTCTCTTAGTATCGAAGAGTCCCTTACCGAAAGATTAAAAATCTTGGGAGCCAAGCGTTCTCATCTGCCCAAGTTAATAAAGTTTTTAAAGTCCTCCATCTCTCCATCCTTCAAGAGAAACAAAGCCTTCCTAAAGAGGAACGCAGATAAGATCTTTATATTTACAAGTGGATTTAAGGAGTATGTGGCTCCAGTTATCGCTGAACTTGGATTAAAGCGAGAGCATGTCTATGCCAATGCTTTTGTCTTTTCGAAAACTGGCGAAATCGTTGGTTTTGATCGAAAGAGCTTTCTCTGTCGTGAGCGTGGAAAAGTCCTACAACTTGAGGCGCTTAAGTTTAAGCAGCCAGTATACGTGATCGGTGATGGATATACAGATTACCAGATAAAGGAGTCTGGAAATGTTAAAAAGTTCTTTGCTTTTACGGAGAACGTCGAGCGCGAGATAGTCATAAAGTGCGCAGATCGAGTAGTAAAAAGTTTTGATGAGTTTTTATTTGCGGAGCGTTTACCCATGAAATTGTCATATCCAAAGAGCAAAATTACCGTTCTTCTCCTAGAGAACATTCATCCGCGAGCTGTCGAGATTCTGGAAGAAGAAGGATATTCGGTACAGACTGTCAAAGAGGCTTATGATGAGCAGGAACTAGCTAAAAAGATCAAAGGGATCTCTCTACTAGGTATTCGTTCCAAGACTAAGATTACTCAACAGGTCTTGGCTAATGCTGATAAGTTACTTGGAGCAGGTGCGTTCTGTATCGGCACAGACCAGATGGATCTCGATGCGATGGCCCAGAAAGGAGTAATAGCGTTTAATGCTCCTTATAGTAACACTCGCAGTGTTGTTGAGTTAGCAATCGGAGAGATTATCTTATTAATGCGCAAAACCTTTGAAGCTAGCTCTGCACTACATGCTGGCAAGTGGATTAAGAGTGCAGATGGTTGTTTTGAAGTGCGTGGAAAAAAGCTTGGAATTATAGGATATGGAAATATAGGTTCTCAGCTCTCTGTTTTGGCAGAATCCCTTGGAATGGAAGTCTATTATTATGACGTAGTAGAGAAGTTAGCTCTTGGAAATGCAAAGCGATGCCGTTCTCTAGCGGAGCTTTTAAAGACTGCTGACATAGTAACTTTACATGTCGATGGTCGTGCTTCAAATAAGGGAATATTTGGCGCTAAAGAGTTCGGACTTCTTAAGAACGGCGCAATCTTTTTAAACCTTAGCCGTGGACATATCGTTGATATTGAAGCGTTGGCTGATGCTGTTAAATCTGGACGCGTCGGTGGTGCAGCAGTTGATGTATTTCCTTATGAGCCTAAGAGTAACAAAGAAGAGTTCTTATCTCCTCTGAGAGGATTGCCAAACTTAATCCTTACTCCGCATGTTGGTGGTAGTACAGAAGAAGCACAGAGAAATATCGGTGAGTTTGTGGCTAGTAGAATGATTGAGTATGTAAATACTGGAAGTTCATTCGGTAGCGTAAATTTTCCGCAGCTCCAACTCCCGTCACTAACTGGAGCGCACCGTTTATTGCACGTACATAGGAACGTTCCTGGTATCTTGGCTAAGATTAATAGTCTATTAGCTGCACATAAGATTAATATTCTTGGACAATATCTAAAGACAAACGAACAGATCGGTTATGTTATTACGGATGTTGATAAGAAGTATGATGCTACTGTGATTAGCAAGCTTAAAGAGATCCAAGATACTATTAAGTTTCGCATTCTATACTAGGATAAGATGAGATATTTAACTCCGGGACCAACCCAAACTGCTGCATGTGTAGAAGATGCTATAAAACGTGCGGTCAGTGATGGTATCTGTTCAATCTCACACCGTTCAAAACGTTATGAAGAGATTCACTCGGGCACAGTAAATGGTATTCGTGAGCTATTATCTATTCCTAACACTCACCATATTTTCTTTCTTGGATCTGCTACTGAAGCATGGGAGAGAATTATCCAGAACTGTTCTTTCTCTCGCACACATCACTTTGTTAATGGGTCTTTCTCTGAGAGATTCTATGCGATCTCACGAGAGCTTGGGCGGAATGCTTCACAGACAAAAGTTGAATTAGGAGAGGGCTTCGACCTTTGTAGCGTAACAGTTCCAACCGATATTGAACTCTTATGTGTTACTCAGAACGAAACCAGCACTGGAGTTTATCTTTCATCTTCAGATATCTCAGCTTTAGCACAACGCTTTCCAAGTGCTCTAGTAGCTGTCGATATAGTGTCTTGTGCTCCCATTAATGATCTTAATTGGAGTGATATAGATTGTGGTTTCTTCTCTGTTCAGAAATGCTTTGGATTACCTGCTGGATTAGGGGTTTTAATTGTAAGTGAGCGAGCTGTTGGTCAAGCTGAAGAGGTTCGTTCTAAGGGATTATCTATCGGTAGCTATCATTCAATCCCTACTCTTTTAGCAGCAGCTAAGAAAAATCAAACTCCAGAAACTCCTAATGTTTTAGGGATATTTCTCCTTGGTGAAGTTATAAAAGGAATGCTTGAGATAGGTGTTCAAAAATTGAGATCCTCAGTTATTAATAGAGCACAACAAGCATATGCAAGGCTGGATAAGTTACGTTTCTACAAGCCGTTTGTGTCTAAAGCACCGTTTAGATCTCCAACTGTACTTCCTGTTATTACCCCTTTCGGTTCTCAGATCTTAACAAAGGGTCTTTTAGCAGAAGGTTATGAATTAGGTGCTGGATATGCGACCTTAAAAGATAAGCAGGTGCGCATTGCAAACTTCCCGATGCATACCGATAGTGAGATTGATCTTGTAATCTCAAGGATTGAAGAGCTTGATAATAAAGGTGGTTGATAGATCTTAATCTATTGAATCACTATAGATTTATTCGGTTCACACCAGAGAGTTTCTTTCTCTCCATTTGTAGAGTTTCTTCGTTGCACGACTACGATTCGATAAGATCCTAATGGAATATCAAGTAGATGAGCTTTAGCTATAAAGCCGCCGTGTTGCCACTCTGCTTTAGAGAAAGCATGTATTAGGTCTGGACGTGAAGCTCTCACTGTTTGAAGGCTATACGTAACTTTATCTTTGGCACGAGACTCTAATATTATCTCTATCTCTTGGTGTATAGAGGAGCTGTCTCGATCTACTGCCCATCCAGAAAGGGTTAGAAAAGTGCGAGGAAGAGAGATCTTTTTATCTGAAAATAAAGTTCCATTAAATCTTTCAACCAAGCATTCATCCTTACGTTCGATGACCTCATCATAGTTGAAATTGTCTACAATATTTACAGACGGATGTTCTGTTTGCAGATGCTGAATAGTTTGGGCTATTGAAATGCTGCGCTTGTCCCCTCTTCTCTTAAAAAGAAGCAAAGGTATCGGGGCACTAATACTTTCTTCTAACCTATATATCAGATTGAAACGTGGATCTAAAAATAATGCTCTTTCAAATGACCAGATTGGATCATGAAATAAAACTAATTCAGGCTGAGACTCAAAAAAGAGATCGTTATTCTCTCCAGAAAGCATCTCTGGATTAGGTGTTGTTAAGCCAGTTAGATCTAGGATCTTTCTCTTCGTTAAAAATCCTAATGTTCCAACCTCAACTACCCCAAGGACTCCGCTGCTAAGATCCTCTCTGATTTTATTGGCTGCTATTAAATAGTGGTTGTTTCCAGAATCATGTTGTGGATTTTTTAGTGCTTCGTAAGATAATAGTGATCCGATTATTATTGGCACAAAACAGCTAACTTGTTTGGTGTATTTATTCTCTAAGAAGCTTAAGATTTTAGTGTTACTAAGAAGATAAACGAATCTTAAAACTCCATCAGCGCAAGTTATTACAACTCCGATATCAAATATAACAAAGTACCAGTGATATCCTGGTACATTCATTCCGATGTACGCGAGTTGCTGTATAACCCCAAAAAGCAATAAATAGCTTAGTGGATGGCGTGTTTTTAATAGGATGATGTAGTTAATCAATGCGCCTACTAAAGCAATCTTAAAGTAGGCGCTACTATCATTTAAATGAGTAATAAGAGCGTTGAAATAAACATACCCAGATCCCCATAATCCTGAATTTCCCTGCCATATTTTATTACTTAGTGTATCGGGAAATATCTGTTCAAACTCTCCTACTGAAAATGTAATCCATGGCAGAAGTATACAGAGGGATTTTAATCCGCCGATAATTGCTTTTAAAGGAGAGCGATAAAATTCGACCATCAAACGGATAGCTAGAACTAATACTCCATCTGGACGAGCAAGTACTAACAAGCCAAGGATATACCAGGGTGAGAGATTTCTTTGCTCAAGATATATAAAAGTTAATAGCAGAGCTACGAAGAGATGTGTCTCTAATCCCCAGGTTGCATCTCTAGCTAAATAAAAAATTATGATGAAAGCAGAGATGGCGAGAGATGTTATATAGATAGGATTACTAGATGAGGTGCGATAGCTAATAAGGATAAATAACAGGGATATTATAAATATTAGAAGCGAACCGATAATGTGTGCTGTTGCTGGAATTGAATCTATTGAAGTTGATGCAAGCCATAAGACTACTGTATTTAAAACAGAGGTACTCGCATTGTGAACGTCTTCAAGATTAAAACGCCAACCATTTCCAAGATGAAGATTCTCAACGATCCTATAGATTATATAGGAATCTTCTAGATTCCATCCGAAAAACTGATGGAATATTCCGTAGGAGTAAAGTGCAAGTCCAAGCAGTACAGAGGTAAAGAAGATTGTTAGGTATCTAATCTCATTGCTATGCATTAGTTTAGCTTATAGTGAGCTATTTCGAGCCAAGAGTTGAAAACCAACTATAGCGGTCTCCTCTCTCCGTATCTACTATCTTATCTCCACGCTCAAAGCGAAGAGCCGCAATCTGTTCTGCTATCAATCCAAGCATGAATACTATAACTGAGGAGTTTAATAGAAGATGAGCCATGTTTGTGAAGTTGCCGTATAGAATATAAGTATAGGCATAACGTGCTAATCCCATACCGAATAGAAAAGCGCTCATTGGTAAAAAGATTCTAAATGGTGCGAATGTCATCGCAATCTTTAGGATTATCATCAGAAATTCAAAGCCATCGCTGAATAATCGGATCTTACTTTTTCCTATTCGACGACTTGCTACTATTGGAACATAAGCAATCGCTCTTCCTGACCTAACAAAAGCTAGGGTTGAAGTTGTTGGATATGAGAATGTATTAGGAAACATATCGCAAAAACGAACAGCATCATCGCGACGCATTACTCTAAATCCACTAGTGAGATCCTGAATGTTAAAGTCTGCTATAAAGGAGGCTAATTTGTTATAAAACCAGTTTGCCATATTACGATGCAAACTGCCGTCAGATTCCTTACTTCTAGCTCCTACAACCATGTGGTAACGAGAGATTAAGGGAACAAGTCGAAAGATGTCATTAGCTGAATGTTGTCCATCAGCATCTAGGAATACAAGAACTCGACCACGTGAGCCTCTAATTCCAGATTTAACTGAGGCGCCATTTCCAATATTATAAGGGTGAGAGATAACTCTTGCTCCACTTGCTTCAGCTACTTCTGCAGTTTTATCGCTACTTCCATCGTTAACAACGATTATTTCGCTATATGGAATATTAAGAGCCTTAATAGATTTAACAGTATCCCCAACAGCACCTTCTTCATTAAATGCTGGAAGAATAATGCTAAGTGCTAATTCTCTATCTGATTCTGGGGTAAATTCTGGATAACTCATCTTTTATTCCTGAAACTTTAATGGATTCCATCATATAAAGTGGCTTTAGGCTACAACTAAATTTGCGCAAATTGGGTTATACAACCTCAGTTAAGTAACTTTAGTTTCTCAATGAAAATTGTAGCAAATACTGCCTAGGCGAAGATGCTCTTATCAATCTCCGATCTACGAGGTGCAAGTGATGTGATTCCAGAAAGTTGAGAATAGATCTTTCAGTTGCTAAAGAATTACCAAAGATCATTACTCCAGCATTAAAAGATACATCTTCATTGTATGTTATATAAGCTTCATCAATCCAATCATGCAGTACTGCATATTTGTAGATCTCTGATCCTCCCAAGACTACAAGATCTCCAGATTTCTTGACCTCAATATCAGATTGCTTATCTTCTTTAATCCAGACCTGATGTTTGTCTGATCTTAGTTTGATCGTTTGACGAGCAGAATTAAATAAAGCGAGCAGGCATTGCTGTTCCAGTATTAGAGAGCCCATATCGCTATATGTTCTGGGTGCGATAATCGCAGCAGCGGATGACTTTAATGTAGAAAGCAGAATCTCTCGATCTTCATTTGATCTTAACTTGAGAATACTTAAATCTCCCCCATCT
>CAZTER010000046.1:0-9144 GCA_964612045.1 uncultured Bdellovibrionales bacterium | reverse complement strand
CCTGACCAACATGAGTTTCAACTGAAACTCCATGAGCTGTCGCAACACGAGTTACTACTTCTAGCATTCCAGGAGAGATATCTAGCGCGGTGCAATTAGCACCTTGTTTAGCTAAATAAACAGCTGCTTCTCCAGCTCCGCAACCGATGTCGAGAACTTTCTTACCTCGAATATCTCCTGCACGTTTAAGGAGCCACTGAGATTCTGGAGCGGTGCACGCTTCAAAAGTTTGATCTACCAGGACCTCTTTTATAGATTTAGCCCAATTATCGTGAAAGGAAGCCTCTCGGGCCTCTAGTGTATCTATCGCTGCTGATTCAATCATATATTCTTAAAAGGATAACGTAACTTCTAGAAGAGACCAAGTGTAGATATATCACCTAGCCAGATAATAGCTCTATTGGTTTTTTATAGTTTGCTCTCGTTTATAGATTAAGATCATAAAGATTACTGGAAGGTACCAAAAAAGCTGGTGTTGCCACTTAAATACGGTCCCTAATGCTGTCAGAGTGATTAAACTAGTTGTTAGAACTAGTAGTTGAGCTATTCGTGTCGGTCTAATTCTCTGATCTGCTAGTAATAATAGCAGAGCTGTGGATGCAGCAACTTGGTCAAAACTCCATCCAAAAGGAGCCATAAATAGGGAGTATGGCAGTAACCAATGAAAGATCTCTTTCAGATCAGTAGGGGCTTTTTGGCGTATTAGGTATAGGTATAGTGATATCGCTGCAATTCCAGGGATAATCCATTTAAATTGATATGCCATGCCGTCTCCTATGATTGGAGCAGAGACAGTACGGAGTAGTCCGACTAAATTAGTGCCTACCCAGAAGTTAACATCGGTAGCTCCACTGAGTTGTTTATCAGAGGTCATTGAGTCTATCCAGTAATGAATAGAGGAAGGGGAGATAGCGAGAGTCGGAATCACAAGAGCTAAGCATCCAATCGCAAGACCAACCCATGGGGTATATATTTTAGTCCGAATTGACCATAGAGCGAGAGCAATAAAAACTAGGAAAAAAAGGTGAGGTTTAACACTCAAAAGAGAGAGTGCTACTCCAGAAATGAGATACCATCCCTTTGAATTACATAGAAGAAAAAGGGAAAGGGCTAGCGAAAATAGTGTTCCAATCTGCCCAAAAGCAATTACTTCAACAAACGGTATATACGAAGCTAGGATCAATAATATGAGGGGGGATACTGATCTATATCTCTTCGGAATTGAGAGATAAGTGAAAAATAGAGAGAGCGCATAGATCGTAATGGAGGTTCCTAGCCAGATCTTAGCTGAAGTAAGAAATGAGAACTGCATGATTGGACTTAGTATTACTAGTAACCAAGGGGGATTCCACATCATGATTGGATCTCCCGAGTTTCCTAACTGAGATTGAATAGCTGCCTGATTTGCTGGCAGGTACAAGTTTTCTCCTGATAGGAAAAGTTTAAATGCTGACCAGTACTCAATAAAATCGATAGTTCCGTTACTAGGCCAGATAAAGGGGCGATTAAACTTGTTTATAAAGATTAAAATGGTTGCCAATAGGGCAGTAAGGACAACAATAGGGTATATCTTCTGTTTCATTCCGTTATTCCTACAATAGATCGCAATATCCTGGGAATTATCAAAGTTTTCAAAGATTTGCTTAGCTATATGGCCCTGTTACCTTAGGGGGCTATGTTAGAACACTCAAAATCACCACAGAGAGAGAGTCGTGAGGCTAAACAAGCTCCAAATCAAGATCCATCTCAAGATCTCTCCACAGAGTCTCTTCATAGCTCGTATGACTTGAGCAGTCGACGTTCTGCCTTGAGAGATACTTATAACCACATGGGTTACGGAATAGTTGAAGGGGCTAAGCTGAGCTCCTCATTGCAAATAGAGTGGGGAGCTAGAAGGTTACGCGAATTTCCTCAAGAGGTGGCTGCCGGTTTGTATGATAAGCTCTTACTTGATACAGCACTTAATAGAAATATTACAAATGAAGCGCTCCCTTTTAAAGTTGAGTTTATCAAAGAGCTGTTTCCACGTCTTGTAAAAGAGACAGGTATGTTTAATGAGATCTCACGTTACATACCTGTAGAGAAGGAGTGTAATGATTTCGTTCGAAGATTAGGTCAACTTGATCTCGAAGATCCTCGATCTTTCAACAGTCGAGATTTACGTTTTGCTCTAGCTTTATGCTCAGATATAGCGCATGGCGATTTTACTTCAATAAGAGGAATGCTTTCACTAAATGCCTATCAACATGTAGCTCCACCCCCACCAATTATTGCACTTCCTCTGACTCGGCTCTTACAACTTGGTTCGTTGGGATTCTTGAGTTATCAGGGGAGTTTATTGGATGGTCTGATCTGTGTAGCTGCAATTCAATATATCTATAGTAAGCTCGAGGGGCTTCGTACTCCTAATCGCTCATTGAGGCATGCATTTCAGATAGAGTCATGTACTCAGATGATGGTTGATGTCGGAGAGCATGCACCGCTCTCTTATCCAGGCGCAGCATTTATTCCAAGCACTGAATACTCTATTTTTCTCTTAAGAGCGCTTCGGCTTGCAGGAGAGCTACCTGACTACATCGCTGGTAAAGTACGGGGAGCTTCTTTTGATAGAAAAAATGGGAAATATCCCGATCTTGAGGAGGAGATGCATTCGGTTCGAGAGGATCTAGCCGGAGGCGATAAAGATAAATTACCTAGTATTTTAACGGCATTGCATGGAGTGCAGCTGTTAAGGGGATATGAAAATCGATTAAAGGGGCTTCAGATTGCTAACGAGGTTATCTTGGCACTTAAGTCAGCATAACAGTTGAGTATATCTGATCTCCTCTATTCTTAGACTTAGAGCATGCCTAGAAAGGTAGCGCACCATCCTGAACTTATACTTGGTCTTCCAGCTAGACCTGATGAAGATCCACGTCAATTTGCTTTAACCGGAGTCGGTGGAGAGATAGCGCGACGACTGCTTCAAGCTATGCCAGCTGTGATCTCAAGTGAGAGCTCTTTAGTAGGAAGCTTTTCTCCGAGGAACATTCCAGCAGAGGAGCGATGGCGATGGCCTGGTAGAGAGTTACTGGCACAGCGACATCAAATAATTATTAAAGCAGAGGATGCAGACACTATAGAGAAACGTCAGTTAGAGATCGAAAAGCTCGCTTCAGAATGTAAGCTATCTCAAATTCAAGCTACGCTTCTATATCAAAGAGGGATTACATCTCAGAGTGCAGTTACAGATCTTAAAGATCCTGACATTAATAGGGAGTTAGAGAGATTACCTAATTTTTCTCAGATTTCATTAGCTGCCGAATTACTTTTATCAAAGATAAGAAGTGGAGAAAAAATTACAGTAGTTGCTGATTATGATGCTGACGGAAACTGCTCTGCTGCTCAGATAAAACTCGCAATTGAGTCTCTTGGTGGAGAGGTAGTTGTTATACAACCAGATCGAGTAAGAGATGGTTATGGATTAAGTAATTCTATCCTTGAGCGAGTTATTGCCTCTGATCCATCTATCGTAGTGACATTAGACCTAGGAACCTCAAATAGCTCTCAGATTAAAGAATTAAGAGATCGCGGTGTTAAAGTTATAGTTGTTGACCACCATGTAATAGATCCTGAAAAGGGTGTTGATCCTGATATCTTTGTTAATCCAAGGATAGATTCATCTCTTGAAGAATATAATCCACTATGTGCCTCTGGATTAGCCTGGTTATTAGTACGTTCTTTGTTCGAAAAAGTAGGTGAGTCTGACCCGCAAAATAGCGCTGCTAGAATATTTCTTCCTTTTGCTGCAATCGGAACAGTAGCAGATTTAATGGAGCTATCAGGTCTGAATAGGGCGATTGTAGCCAATGGGATCAAACTTGTTAAGGAGAGTCAGATTCCAATAATGAAGGTACTTTCTAGATATTTAGCTGAAAGGGATCTAACCGGTGAGTATATAGGATATATAATTGGACCACTTTTAAATGCATGTGGCCGAATCCTTCCAGCAAATGGAGACCTCCCTGGAACAGCAACTGTTCAAGAAGCTTTAACAACATACAGCGAAGGTAGAGCTGCTGAATGTTATGCAGAGATGTTGCGCGTTAATGCACGCAGAAAAGAACTAGAGCTTTTAGCGCTTGATAAGGCTCGATATGAAGTTGAGAAGGAGCGGAATGCTGGCAGATCCGTTCATTGTGGAGTTATCGTCGCAATTCCAGATGTTCATGAAGGTGTAGTTGGACTTGTTGCTGCAAGGATTACTGAGATGATGCAGTGTCCTTGTGTAGCATTAACAGTAGATTCTAATGGTGATTGGAAAGGATCTGCCCGTTCTATACCAGGAATTAGTTTGCCAAAATTATTTGGCATGCCAGAGATACGAACTCTATTATTAGAGTTCGGTGGCCATGATGCCGCTGCTGGTTTGAAGATCAAAGCTGAAAATTTAAATGCATTTAAAATCGTATTTAATCGCCTCTGCCAAGAAGTTTTTGGGATTGATCGTCCTGAGAATTCTCCATTTTATGAAGAAAAGGAGCCGAGAAATCTTCCTCAGATTGATAAGTGGTACAAAGAGTATACCCCTGATCTTATCATGTCAGTAGATCAGCTATTTGCAAATGTAGCGGAGGTTTCTCAAGCAAGTAGTTTGATAGAACCTTGTGGTAGAGGAAATGCCCCGATACGCATCCTTATTCCGAGAGTTAGAATTAAATCTACGATTTTAACAGAGACAGGGCACCTTAGACTAATCTTAGAAGATGGTGAGAGACCAGGGCAGGATTGGCCTACTTCTGCTCAACTAGAAGCGGTAGTTTTTAAAAGAGGTCTTCCATTCTTAAAATTATTACAAGCTAAGCCTACGCAGCTTTTTGATCTCGTGATACAGCCATCTTTTGATATGGCAAAATCAATGCAACGTGGGAGATCCTCGGTTAATGTCAATATATTGATCGCACAAGAGACCGCCTTTAAATATCCTTCAGAAATAAAGGATAGAAAAGTGAAGAGAGTAAAGGCTTTTCACAGCGCGGAATCAAATCAAGGATCTCTGCGTTTATTTGACCGAGTAAAAGATGTCCCTAAGTTTGAGAATCTGAAAGAAGTAGAGCGATACTTCGGCATTACGTGCTTAAGTGATAAAGTTCAATTTCGTCCTAAACAGATAGCTTTTGTCGCAAGAGAGATGGAGCGACAGCTCCGTATAGAGCGTGGTGAGGTGCGAGGACAGAGAAATCTTCTATATCGAGTAAACACAGGTGGTGGAAAGACAATAATCGCTCTTTTTGAAGTTGCGAGAATCCTCTCAAATAATCCAGCTGCTAAAGTTCTTTACCTAACGACACAAAATGATCTTGTCTCTCAGGCAATCGCCAGCGCACGCGAATTTCTTACACTTCCAGCAGACCAGATATGTGAACTGACAGGTGATGTCGCGAGTAGTAAGCGTCAAGAGATGTATGAAGGGTCTGCTCGTCTATATGTTGGAACTCCGCATACCATTAAGAACGATGGGGATCTTTCTCCTTTTAGATTTGTAGTTCTTGATGAGATTCATGCAATGCGGGGAGATAGTCCAGATCGAGAAGATACAAAGTATGCCTATCGCTGGGTCGTTGAGCAAGTTCTTAAGCTTCAAGATGAAGGGAAGATAATAAACCTTTGGACTCAATCAGGAACACCAGCTGCCAATCGAGAAGAGACAAGATTGCTTGTTGAAACACTTAGAGCACGTTGGGCAAAGGCTTGGTTAAGCTCGGGAGTTCATGATTGGAAGGCTCACGATGTCTCTCTACCGGATCTCCTTATTGAGCAATTAGGTCATATTAAGGAGTGTTACAGAGAAAGCTATCGCGAGCTTTTAAGATGTCAGCCGAAATGGGTTTCGGATGCTATGAGTGAGAGTGCTCTAGGCGCTGCATATGTTAATTATGGACGATCTCTTAGATCTTTCTGTGCTATTCACGATACACGTAATAACAGAGTCTTTCCTTTACGATCCTCTCTGATTGAAGTTAGACAGCGAATTCTTAAAGCCTGCAATGCGATAGAGGATCATGTAAAGAAGACAGATGGAGCTATTATAGAGGGAGGTAAGAATTGGATCTGGCAGGTTCGTTCAAGGCTATCAGAGCTAGATTTGATAGCGAGACTGTTTGATGAAACACGTTCAAAAGGACGTACTATTCTTACACTTCAGTTGTGCGATGAGATGTTAAGCTCTCTTTATCCGATAAAGAAGAAAGAGCCAGAAACTCTAGCAAATTTTCGGGTTAGATTATTACGTAGACTTCCGATGCAGCAGGTAATTAAGTGGTCTATGATAGAACCAACAGCAAGAAGAATTGCTAATGAGTTTTGTCGTGTATATCCCGGGTTCCATAGATCTGGAACTCTTGAAAGTTGGCATCCAGGAAAGCATATACTACAGAGAGATTGGAGAGAGATATTAGAGCTATCCACTGAGTGTGAAATAAACTCTGAATCAAAGAAAAAAAAGAGCAGTAGTGCTCAAGCAGAGTGGTTAACTCCATTACATACGAAGTTGTTAGATGAGTTGCACGTTACACCTCACAGAGATCCAAAGGAGATTGAGTTAATCCATATTCTTCGTGATCTTAGTCCCAAAGCAAAAGTTATGGTGATGTGTGAAAGGAAGTTTGAAGCAGAGCTTTTAGCAAAGCGATTACAAGTTGAGGGATTTAAAGCTGAATGGTACGCAGGAAAAAGTGTAAAAAGAAGTGTAGGATTGGAGCACAATCTGGAGCTCTTTAAGAAGGGAGAATTGCAGATTTTATGTTGTACCTCAGTAGGTGATACAGGACACGATATTCCAGAGGTCACTCATGTAATAAGAATTTCACCATTAAGTTCGCCTGTTAGAAACGCACAGTCACGAGGACGAGCCGCCCGACAGGAAGGATTAGAAGGGTTATATCTAACCCTCGTTACTCGATGTAATGATAAAGAGATCGATGAGATCGGCCGTTTTTATCGAGCAAAAACGCGAATGTGGGCCATGGAACGAATTGGATAAAAATTAGGTATTTTACTAATTTAAGTAGGCTTTTATCAGATTAAAACTAGAAATATCTGAGCCTTTAAGGGAGAGAGGGCCAACTCTTTCTTAGCTATATACTTCTGGTAATCTCCCCCGATGTTACAGAGCTCAAAAGATCCCTTACTTTTAAATCGAGAAGACCATCCTGTCGGTTGTGGTTCTTTAAATGATGTTACACCAACAGCAATTACTGTAGACCTATCTACATCATCTTTAGTTGTTGATCCCTCCATAGATTCCAAAGTAGTAGAAGCGAGGAGAGGGAAGATAGAATTAATAGACTCTCATCTTAGAGCGATTGAAAATTTAGTTGCTAATTATCCAGCGGACCAAAGAGTAGTTGCAGGATTAACTGAGATTGAAACCTTAAAATCCGAGATCTCTGCTGGTAAATATGATGATGTAATTATAACTCCAGAAGAGGATGATCCTATAGTCATTAAGTTATGCTCGGATGAAAGCGCTCTGCGAGGAGCGATTCAATATGCATTAGCTGTTTTGCATAAGCATGATTCCGTCTCGAAGGAGATGACTAATTATGGAAAGGACTCCTTATTGGCTGTCTTATCTGAGGGACTTAACCATTCCTTAAAACCTGAACAAGAGATTAATGGAAAGGTTTGGAGGAATATATTAGATGTTTTTGGCTCTCTCTATAGTCATGGAATAGTTGGAGAGGGATGTTTAAATGATTTAAGGGGAGCTATCGGATGGCAGTTTGGACCATTTTTTTCTCCTAGAGCTGCGACTGGAATAGCAACAGTAGTTGCTTCTACAACAATTCTTGCTGGTGTTGTTACACATTTTGCGAGTGCCTTATATCAGAATAAAACTCCGATAACTTTACTAAGCTGTATCGCTATTGGTGCGGTTTTAACGACTTTTTTCGGCATTTCTAAGGTAATTTCTTATTCCCGAGACAGAGATCTTGTGCCGATGGAGTTACGGTCATTATACGGAAAGGTCTGCGCTTTGAAATATTGTCTGGATAATGGAACGCTTCCGCCGTATAAGGCAGTCATAGATAAGTTTTCAGCTAACGAGAGAAAGGGATTAGAAAAATCAATCTCTGTTCTTTTTGGTATGAAAATTTTGGAAGAAAGAGAAGAATATATAAGAGAAAAGTTAAGTGTCTCAAGAAAAAAATTGTTTCAGAAGGGATATCCCAATATGGAACATTCTTGGGAAGAGATGAAGAGAGATGAATCTGTAGCTAATGATGATCACATGAATGCGCTTCTTGCGGCGCTATTCTCAGTAAAGGCCGTTCGTGGAATGAAGGCCAATTTAAGTGTATTGAGAGAGTTAAGGGAGGTAGTTAATGATTATTGCCGATCCTTGTCTGAGTGATCAGACTGACGCTGTGCCAGTTACTCAATCAGTGGTCCCACCAGAGGCTGACTATTCACAACTTTTAATACCCAAGCTCTCTCCTAAATCTTTGATTCTCGATCCTTCGCATGAAGCAGTTTCTGGAAAAATAATTTTGGATTGGTGTTATAGCTCAGGGCTTAGCAATTCAGTTGAATTGCTAAGTGGTGATGCGGTTTGGAATGTTCAAGTTACCCCGGGTCAGCGTTGTTTAATTAGATATAACTCCTCGCAGAAAGAGAGATTAAATCCATTAATTGATCGGATGAAAGCAGAGGGTGCCAAGATTATTCTTCTACTAGCAGCAGAAGAGTGGCATGCTGCTCCTGCATATAATCATGCAATTAACTGGTTGTTAGGCCCTGAGTCAAGAAGAGCTGCGGTAATAGGAGCACTCTCTTAATTTATCAGAGATTAGGATTGTTCTTTACTGTACTTAGTAAGCGATCTGGCTTCTAAGCTTTTATAAGATATTTATCTGGAATATTAGTTTTTTCAGAGATTATTAGAGCTGCAATCTTCTCGTAAACTTTCAATCCTTCTTCAATAACTTGATCTGTATTGTAATAGCGATAGTTTGCTAAACGACCAACAAAGAATACATTTCTTTCTCTCTCTTCTCGAATGGCGAGATCTAAATACTGTTTATAAAGAGCTTCATTGTTTGGTGTTGGAATCGGATAAAACGGCTCTCCTTGTGACTTCGGATATTCATAAGCAATTAGAGT